>JAIKYN010000121.1 GCA_024683155.1 Lachnospiraceae bacterium
AGCAGTAGAAGACATCCTTTCGGGGCTGGATCTGTCTGCAGATAGCCTGACGACGGAAGAAAACGGAACACCTGAAGAAAGCGAAAATTCCATAGAATCATACGCTACGAATGTAGATGATATCATGGCTTCTCTGGAAGAGCCTGTAGCAGAAGAACCTGCGGCAGAGGAGCCTGTAGATGAATTGCCTGATCTGGAAACCGTGCTGGCAGCAGCACAGGCAGCGGAGGAACCTGTAGCAGAAGAACCCGCTGTAGAAGAAGCTGCTTCTGAGGAAGCAAATGTAGATGAGATGCCGGATATCTCCGATCTTCTTGCCAGCATTACCGGTGGTGAAGAGGGCGAGGGCGGAGAAGAAGTGCCGGACATTTCTCCGGAAACAGATAGTAAACCTGAAGAAGAACCTGCGGCTGAGGCTGAACCTGTAGCGGAAGATACCGGGGCAGGTATGGAAGAGCCTATTGATGTGACCGCCAGCCTGGACGATCTGCTTGGTTCTATGCCGGATGAAGAGCCTGCACCTGCAACCATTGAGGTTGGCAGTGTGGTGGATATTCCGGATATGAGTTCCGAGGAGGAGATCTCAGAGGAGGCTATGGCGGAAGATCCTACTTTGGCAGCCATTGGCGACCTGTTGCAGAAGAATGATAATTCTGTGGACGTTGAGCCGGACGGTGAAGGAGAAGAGGCCCGTAATCTGGAAGCTCCTGCAGAGGACGCAGAGGAAGAGGGCGGAAAGAAATCCAGAAAGAAAGCAAAGAAGCCTAAGAAAGAAAAAGCCGAAAAGGGCGAAAAGAAGGGCTTACTTGGTAAGTTATTCGGTAAGAAAAAACAGGCAGATGAAGAAGAACGAAGTACTGACCGGGAAGCAGCAGAGGATTCCGGTGCTGTCGCTGCAACAGCAGGTGCAACCGTTGCGGCCGCAGCTGCTACGGAAGCGGCAGATGCAGGAAGTATACCAGATCTGAGCACTATGTTGGGCGGAGCCGGTTCGGAAGACCTGGCCGATCTGTTTGGTGCCATGCAGGCAGCAAATGAAGAACAGTCTGCAGAGGGTGGTGAGTCCGTAAATGATGCGGATGCTGATGCTGCAGCGGAACTTCTCAGTGCATTCTCCGATCTTGGAGTGGGAGGAGAAGAAGAGAGAGAGAGTATCCCGGATTCCCTGGAAGGAACCATGACGCCGGATGAACTTTTGCAGGCAGCTTCTGCGGCAGCAGAGGGCAGTTCTGATGATGACGGAGATCTGGCTGATGCTTTAGGTTTTCTGGAAGGCCTTAATGATGCGGAACCTGAGATTACCATTCCCGATATGGCTCCGCCTGCAGAGGAAGAGGCTGAAGGCGAAGAAGACGCCAAGGAAGGTAAAAAGGGTAAGAAACGCAAGAAGAAAGAAAAAGGCGAAGGCGATGGCCTTAGTGTCGGCGCTAAGTTAAAACTGTTCCTGTTCGGAGATGATGAGGAAGAGGAAGAGCCTGTGGCCCCTGCAGAAGGTGAAGCAGCAGAAGGTGCTGAAGGAGCTGAGGGCGCAGAAGGTGCAGCACCTGCTCCTGCCGGGAAGAAAGGCAAGAAACCTAAGAAAGAAAAGAAGAAAAAGGGTAAAGGCAAGAAGGGCGCCGGTGATAGCGAACAGCTTGCTTCCGTAACCGATGAGAACGCTGAGATCATGAAAGAGATGGATGCGGAGGAAGAAGGTGACGGTAAGGGTAAGAAGGGCAAGAAAGCCAAGAAACCCAAGAAGGAAAAGAAGCCCAAGAAAGAAAAAGATCCCAATGCTCCTAAGGAGCCGGGTCTTAAGATCCCGAAAAAGAACATTATCATGACTGCTCTGTTCATGATCACCCTGGTGATCCTGGTGGTTGTGATCAGTGCGATCGTACCCGGTGTGATCCAGTCCGGACAGGCAAGAAGTGCTTACTATGACAAGGATTATGAGACCTCTTACCAGCTGTTCTACGGACAGGATCTAAGCGAAGGAGATGAACTGATCTTCAAGCGCTCGCAGCTTATACTGCAGATGCAGCATCCTCTGGATCTGTATGAGAATTATGAAACCCTCGGTAAGCCTTTGAAAGCTTTGGATTGCCTGATGACGGCAGCTGCCCGTTATGACCGGTTGAAGGAAAAGGCAACGGAATATAATATCCTGACGGAATTTACGGAAATCTATAACCAGGTACTTGCTACCTTAAGTGAGCGGTTCGGATTATCCGAGGAAGAGGTTCGTGAGATCAACGCATATGAGTCGGATTATCTGTATTCATTGCGTCTGGAATCCATCATCAACGGAACGAACTTTGTAAATCCTTATGAGAAACCGGTGGATAATACACCGAAGGATATCATTCCCGGAGAGGAGACTCTTCTGGAAGACCGGAATGCAGAAGAAGGCAATCCGGAAGCAACAGGTGAAGATACAATTCCCGGTGAACCCGGTGAAGGAGGAATGCCGGAAGGTGGAGAGATGCCGGAAAACGGACAGCCACCGGAGGGCGAGGCACCCAATGATAGCAATAATTGATTATGATGCAGGAAACATAAGAAGTGTGGAGAAGGCCATTCTGTCCATGGGACAGGAAGCGGTCATTACCCGGGATCACGACGAGATCCGAAATGCGGATAAGGTGATCCTTCCCGGTGTGGGAAATTTCGGGGATGCCATGGGCCGCATTCGCACCTATGGGCTGGAGGAAGACATCCGTTATGTGGCCCTGGAGAAGAAGACTCCCTTCATGGGGATCTGTTTAGGACTTCAGCTACTCTTTCGTTCCAGCGATGAGACGCCGGGCGTCGAGGGACTGGATCTGCTTCCGGGAAATGTGGTCCGCATCCCGGCAGAGGAGGGACTTAAGATTCCCCATATCGGATGGAATTCCTTAAAGTTTCCCGGGGAGAGCCGGTTATTTCAGGGAATCCCCGAAGACAGCTATGTGTACTTTGTTCATTCCTACTACCTGAAAGCATCGGAGCCTTCCATTGTGGCGGCAACCTGTCAGTATGGAAGTACGGTGATGGACGTGGCGGTGGAGAGGGATAATATCTTCGCTACGCAGTTCCATCCGGAGAAGAGTTCGGATGTAGGACTTCAGATCATACGGAATTTCCTCGCAATATAAAAGAATGGACGGTAGGTAACTTCCCATGCATACAAAACGAATCATTCCCTGCCTGGATGTAAATAACGGACGGGTGGTCAAGGGTGTTAACTTTGTAAATTTAAGAGACGCAGGAGATCCGGTAGAGATCGCCGCAGCCTATGACAAGGCCGGGGCAGATGAACTGGTATTTCTGGATATTACGGCTTCCAGCGATCATCGTGCAACGGTGGCCGATATGGTAGCCCGGGTGGCGGATTGCGTGTTTATTCCCTTTACGGTAGGCGGAGGGATCCGTACAGTAGAGGATTTTAAAGCTATCCTGCGAGAAGGTGCGGACAAGATCGCGGTGAATTCCGCTGCGATCAAAGATCCGGAGCTGATCAGCCGGGGAGCCGATAAGTTCGGCAGCCAGTGCGTGGTTGTAGCGATTGATGCAAAGCGCAGGGCAAATGGTGAGGGCTGGACCATTTATCTCAACGGTGGACGTGTGGATACCGGCATCGATGCGGTGGAATGGGGCATTAAAGCAGAAAAACTGGGAGCGGGAGAGATCCTTCTTACCAGCATGGATTGTGACGGAACCAAGGCGGGTTATGATATTGAACTGACCAAAGCGATATCCTCTTCCGTATCCATCCCTGTGATCGCATCCGGAGGTGCGGGCACCAAACAGCATTTTGCGGATGCACTTACGGAAGGCGGTGCGGAAGCTGCGCTGGCAGCCTCCCTGTTCCATTACAAGGAACTGGAGATCCGGGAAGTAAAGGAATACCTGCGAGAGCAAGGCATTTCCGTGCGTCTGTAAGAGAAGGGTATCACCGGCATCCGGTTATGGAAATAAACAGAAAGAACGAATGTGATCGACATGAGTATGATCGACAATGACTGGCTGGAACCGCTGGAAGCGGAATTCCGGCAGCCCTACTATAAAGAGTTATATCGGTTTGTAAAGGATGAGTATTCCAAAACGGTGGTATATCCTCCGGCGGAAGATATATTCAATGCCTTTCATTTTACCCCCTTATCGGAGGTGAAGGTATTGATCCTGGGACAGGACCCTTATCATGAGGTGCGCCAGGCCCATGGTCTTTGTTTTTCGGTGCTTCCGGAAAACGACATTCCCCCATCTCTTAAGAATATCTATAAGGAACTCCATGAGGACCTGGGGTGTTATATTCCCAACAACGGGTACCTGGAGAAATGGGCAAAGCAAGGCGTCCTGTTGTTAAATACCGTGCTGACGGTACGGGCGCATCAGGCCAATTCCCACAAAGGGAAAGGCTGGGAGAAATTTACGGATGCGGTGATCCGGGCGGTGAATGCGCAGGACAGACCTATTGTATATATGCTATGGGGAAGACCGGCACAAAGCAAAATGCCTATGCTGGATAATCCTAAGCATCTGGTGCTGACTGCGGCACATCCCAGTCCGCTGTCGGCCTATAACGGATTCTTTGGCTGCAGGCATTTCAGCAAGGCCAATGAATTTCTGAAAAATAACGGCTTGTCGGAAATCGACTGGCAGATTGAAAATCGTTAAGGAATTCCGTTCTGAAGAGGAGCAGAATGGTTTACCGCTATAGAAAAAATTATCTTGGAGGACCAACAATGACTGCAGTAAACGCAAAACCTGCGTTCTTAACCAGAGAGCAGGCAGAAGAGATCAACAAAACCTACCCTACCCCTTTTTATGTCTATGACGAAAAGGGAATCCGTGAAAATGCAGCAGCGGTAAAGCAGGCTTTTTCCTGGAACAAGGGATTTCGTGAGTATTTTGCCGTAAAGGCGACTCCCAATCCTTATCTGATCAACATCCTGAGAGAATATGGTGCAGGTACGGATTGTTCATCCATGACTGAGCTGATGATGAGCAAGGCAATGGGGGTGAAGGGGGAAGAGATCATGTTTTCTTCCAATGACACACCGGCCGAGGAGTTTGCATATGCAGCAAAGATCGGTGCCATCATTAACTTTGATGACATTACCCATATTGAATTCTGCGAAGAAGCGCTGGGTGGCAAGCTTCCTGAGACCATGAGCTGTCGCTTTAATCCCGGTGGTGTATTTCAGATGAGTAACGGTATCATGGATAACCCCGGAGATGCCAAGTACGGTATGACCAGAGAGCAGATCTCCGAAGCGTTCCGCATGCTGATGGCAAAGGGTGTGAAACACCTGGGAATTCATGCATTTCTGGCAAGTAATACCGTGACCAATGAATATTATCCGAAGCTGGCCGGACAATTGTTTGAGCTGGCAGTGGAATTAAAGAAGGAAACCGGGGCAGACATTGCCTTCATTAACCTTTCCGGCGGTGTGGGAATTCCCTATCGTCCCGAGCAGACCAAGAATGATATTGCCATCATCGGGGAAGGCGTACGCAAGGAGTACGAACGTGTTCTGATCCCTGCAGGCATGGATCAGGTGGCAATCTATACCGAGATGGGACGTTTTATGATGGGCCCGTACGGTGCGTTGGTTACCAAGGCAGTTCACGAAAAACATACCTACAAGGAGTACATCGGAACCGATGCTTGTGCAGTAAACCTGATGCGTCCTGCCATGTACGGTGCATATCATCACATTACGGTTCTGGGTAAGGAAAATGAACCTTGTACCGAGACCTATGATGTAACCGGTTCGTTATGTGAAAACAATGATAAGTTTGCCATCGACCGGAAATTACCGAAGATCGAGATGGGAGATTATCTGTTTATCCACGATGCAGGTGCACATGGGTATGCCATGGGTTATAACTATAACGGAAAGTTAAAGTGTGCGGAACTTCTGTTAAAGGAAGACGGTAAGGTGGAAATGATCCGCCGGGCAGAGACTCCCAGGGATTACTTCGCTACCTTTGACGGAACGGATATTTACGAGAAGCTGATCAATGCCCGTAACTAAGCGGGAAAAATGTGACAGTTATTTAGGGTCAGTCCATAGGATCGGATAAGCCGAATGGATAAGACCGGAGAGAAAGAGCTGTAATATCATGAGCGAGAAAGATTTGAAAAAAACGGAATCATCAAGTACCGGAACAGAAAAAAACGGTGCAGAGGAGAAGCCGAAAAAGAAAAAGAAAAAGACTTCGCCCGTTACCATCCTGCTGATGCTTGTTTGTGTGGCAATCTTCTGCTATGCAGGGTATCAGCTGGCTTCCATTTATCTGGAATACGGAGAAGCAGAGTCGGAATACGAAGAACTGGCGGTCAGCTATCAGATCCCGGAAGCAGAAGATGAGACGGAAGAGTCCGTGGAAGCGGATCCGGTCAAGATGGATCCTCTGGAATGGCCCAGTTATGCAGTAGATCTGGATACGTTGCAGAATCTGAACAGTGATATCATCGGTTGGATCTGTATGCCCGGAACCAATGTGAATTATCCCATCGTACGGGCGGAAGATAACAACTACTATCTGAGACGGACCATTCGAGGGACTTATAATAAGTCCGGCTCCATTTTTATGGATTGTGCCAATAAACCGGAATTCACCGACCTGAATACGATCATATATGGTCATAATATGAAGAACGGCTCCATGTTCGGTTCCTTCAAGAAGTTTTATCAGGAAGAGGGATTTCCGGAAGAGCATCCTTACTTCTATATCTATACACCGGATAAGAAATGGAACAAATACATGATCTTTTCCTGTTACCATACACAGTCGGATTCTTCCAGCTATGATTACGTGACGGAAGATATGTATGTAGACTATGTGGAGAAGGCACTGAAGAACTCCTTGTTTGACTTCGGTGTGGAAGTGGACACCGAAAATAAGAAGACCGTAGTAACCTTATCCACCTGTTCCGGTAAATCCGGCGGAACGCAGCGCTTTTTGATCCATGGCGTCTGGGTGGATGAAAAAATAACGGATGACAGCCTGTTAAAATAACAGCAGAATATCTGCTATAGGATTGGGGGTATAAAATAATGGCAATTGCACAGGTTCAGATCTTTTCAACTTCTCTTCAGCGGGATGTACCGGTGACCGTGATCCTTCCTACCGATGCACTGAACGGAGAAAACTTCGTAAACAAGCCGGATCATAAGTTCAAGACATTGTTCTTGCTGCATGGATTCTTCGGGAATCATATGGACTGGCTGACCTACACCAATATCCGCAGGTATGCCACAGATGCCAACATCGCAGTGGTCATGCCTTCCGGAGAAAACGGCTTCTATGTGGATCTGGAGATTCCCAATGCCAGATACAGCCGGTTTATCGGAGAGGAACTGCCGGAACTGATGCGTCGGATGTTCCCGTTATCCAGAAGAAGAGCCGATACCTTTATCGGTGGCCTGTCCATGGGCGGATTCGGTGCACTTCGCATCGGTCTTAAATATGCGGACACCTTCAGCGCCATTGTAGCAATGAGCAGTGCGCTGCATCTGACAGAGGTTTCCAGAGAAGCGGAGGGATTCCGGATGGTAGCAAACGAAGATCAGTTATTCGGTAACTGGACGAAAGCCATGAAATCCGATAAGAATCCGGAAGTATGCTTAAAGCAGCTGGAAGAGAGGGTCGCAGGAAATGTGTCCCAGTTCCCGGATGTATATATGGTATGCGGTCTGCAGGATGATCTGCTCTCAGCAAACCGAAGCTTTAAGGAAAAACTGGAAAAAGCCGGAGTTCCTGTAACGTATGAAGAAGGAGAAGGAGGCCATGAATGGGATTACTGGGATAAGCATATCCGGTATGTCCTTACGGAATGGTTGCCTCTTCGTAAATCCAGAAAGTAGTAAACAAAGAACCTCTGCCGATCATGGCAGAGGTTCTTTTGACTTATAGGAGTAAGTTGTGATCAATCGTAAATGTGTCCGCTGAACAACTTATACAAAATGGCGTGGAGATCTTCTTTACTGGTGCGGCAACCGTCCAGGCAGTAAGCCTTAACGATGCCGGTGATCCCGCCGGCCAGGAAATGGGCAATGTATTTTTTCTCCTGCTTGCTGATCTCGCAGGTACATTCGCAGGTTCCGTCACATTCTGTGGATACCTGGTAGATACTGTCGTAGAGCAGATAGATGATATCATTGTCTACCAGCGTCTTAAGGAAGTCCTTGTTGCAGGTCATGTAGCAGGCATAGTCCGCACAAAGCTGCTCAATGGAACATTCTTCCGTAACGGTATCGGAACAGCAGTATTTACTTTGCAATGTAAAGATGATGACATTCTCTTTGGAAGAGAACAGGGTGTAGAAGGTCTGGCGGGAAATGCCGGATTCCTTACACAGTTCACATATGCTGATGTCTTCAAAGCGCTTGGTCTCAAGCAACCTTAAAAGAGCATCGGAAACCTGCTTCTGTGAGCAAAGAGCTGTCTTATTGGATCCACAGTACATATAAACCTCACTTTTTCTGAAACCATTCTAACTAAAACGTTGACAACTGTCAAGAATCAGACGTAAACCACAGATCATCCAAAAAAAGACTGTACTCCGGAAAGATCATCCCCCTTGAGTACAGTCTCATATTACTGCCGGCGGCGGGGGTCGAACCCGCACGGTGTTGCCACCACGGGATTTTGAGTCCCGCACGTCTGCCAATTCCATCACGCCGGCGATTGTGCCGTTTGCTAACGGCAAGAATTATCTTAACACATGAATTTCCCTATTTCAAGCTATTTTAGAGGGATTTCCAAGGGAGCTGTTCTGTTCGGATCTAAGCTTTATGCTCCTGTACGTAATCGGAATAACTTTGCCCCGTAAATTTCTTGAAGCAACGTCCGAAATAGTTGGGATCCGGGATCCCTACCGCTTCCGAAGTCCAGAACATCTTATTCCCGTGAAGAGCCAGTTCCATGGCTTTGCGCATGCGGCAACCGGTAAGGTATTCCACGAAGTTGGTTCCTGTTTCCTGCTTAAAACGACGGCTTAAATAGCTGGCACTGAAGCCAAACTGCTGGGCTACGGAGGTGAGGTTTAACTGGGGATCGGTGTAGTGTTCATCGATATAAGCCTTGATCTGTTCCATGGAAGAAATATCTCCGGGAAGAGACCCCTCAGCAGGCTCATTTTCGTCCGAATTGTCTTCCGGGGCAGTCCGCGTTGCATTCAGATCATCCAGCTTCTTTTTGGCCCGTAAGAGGGCTTCGTGGACGTCGTCTTTCATAACCGGCTTGACCATATAATCCATTACCGGGAGGCGGATGCATTTACGTGCATATTCAAAATCATCCAGGGCTGTCATGATGATGATGATCAGGTCGGGATAGCGCTTGGTGGCCAGCTCCGTGAATTCCAGACCGTCCATAAAGGGCATGGAGATATCCACAAAGCAGACATCCGGGCGGATCTCATCTATGGTGTTGATGGCTTCGATGCCGCTGGCGGCTTCTCCTACAACTTCCATATTGACGGAGTTCCAGTCAATGGATACCTGAAGAAGCTTACGTACGGCTGTTTCGTCATCGATTAGCATTACTCTGTACATGAATCTGTTTCCTCCGGCATGTTTCTGAGAGGGATCCGGAAGGTGATCCGGGTGTATTCGCCCTCTTCACTTTCTATGGTTACGGCATCCTGGGAATTGCAGTAGTAGCGGATGCGGTCGATGGTACCTTTTAAGCCGAAACCGGAATGCATCTCTTCCTCGGCAGCGCCCATTTCTCCGGCCATGGCGCGCTCTATGGCTTCCGGGCTCATGCCCACCCCATCATCGTAAACGGAAACCACCAGGAATTCTTCTTCCAGGCGCGTGGAGACGCGGATGATCCCTTCTTCGCCCTTGGGACGGATCCCGTGGTAGATACAGTTTTCTACCAAAGGCTGTAACAAAAGCTTGGGGATCATAAGATCCTGGGTATCCTCGGCGATCTCGTATTCATCCCGAATGATATCTCCATAGCGGAGTTTCTGCAGGGAAAGGTAATCCCGTACGATGTTGATCTCCCGCCGTACGGTGATCTCGCGGTCTCCCTTACTTAAGAAGTTACGGTAAAAGTTAGCCAGCGTTTCCAGAGCCTGATATACATTGTTGGCCCCTGCTTCATAGGCCATATAGCTGATGGTGGCCAGAGAGTTATACAAAAAATGGGGCTTGATCTGTTCGTTCAGGACACGCATCTGGGCACGTTGTACGGATTTCTCGTTTTCCAGCAGCCTGGTAAACAGATCGTTGAGGTAATCGATCACGCTGTTGTAGCTGTTTACAAGTGTACCGATCTCATTGGGAGGCGCTTCCATGTCGATCTTCTCCATCCAGCCGGATT
This sequence comes from Lachnospiraceae bacterium, assembly GCA_024683155.1. GTDB lineage: Bacteria > Bacillota > Clostridia > Lachnospirales > Lachnospiraceae > JAILDL01. The sequence goes on from JAIKYN010000121.1 coordinate 10,309, forward strand.
CCTTGGTACGGTCCATGGCGGATACCAGTTCAAAGATGGGCTGATTGATCCGTCGGGATACCGCAGCCACCGCAAAGGCAATGGCAATGAGGAAAGCTACCATGAGGAGGGCAAGGATCAGCGCATATACTCTGGGAACCGCATTGGAAGCGGAAGTGTTCTCCACCAGGATCACCAAGGGCATGTCTGCCATGGAATAGGAGGAGATCATACGGTTGGGACCGGAATTATGCAGTTCCTGATGCAGTACGGTTTCCTGAGGCATTGAGACATCATAGTAGGAAATGAGATCCTGTTTGCCGGCCAGATAGGTACCGTCGTTAGAAAGAATGCACAGGTTGGTGTTTTCCTGTACGTTGACGATCATATCCAGCATCTTGGTAGAGATATTGATCAGCAGGATACCGGTTTTCTGCTGGGTATAGATATCGTATATGGAACGGGCAATGGTGATGATCTGATTGCCGTTCTTATGCTGAATGGCGCCGGCTGCATTCATGAAGATGATGGCGCCGCCACGTTTCTCCAGAATGGGATGGAACCAGGTATACTGGTCCATGAGTGCAAAGTTAACATTGTATTCTGCCCGTCCGGTGCTCAGGTAAGCGCCGTCGTTACGGAAGATGAAAACGGAATCCATGTTGGTGCTCACATTTAAGACATCCATGATACCGTAGCGAGCATCATTGACGATGCCGGGATTTACATTTTCGGCATTTAAGAAGGTGGTCACCTTCTCATTCAACATGATGAGACGGGAGATATCCTTGTAACTGTCAATACCGGAGCGGATATTACCTGCCACGGAAGCAATAAGCGTCTCTGCCTCGCGAATCTCCGAATCTTTACGGGCTTCCCGGGTCATGACCAGAACCGATGTGATGAACGCGATGCCGAAGATGATCAGGGAGGTAAGGATCACCACCCACATTTCCGCGGCAAGGGATTTTTTTCGATAAGGTAGAAACCAACGGCTTCCCCGACTATTTTTGCTCATGAACATATTATATCCCACGAAACGCCAAAAGACCATCAAACCGCTTTGCCGGTGAGTAAAACGGTTGATGGTCCGGCTGGAGAGAATTAAGAAAAAGATTATCCTTTGATCGCACCTGCAATGAAACTTTCCTGAATCTTCTTACTAAGGAAAATATACACCAGCAGGGTCGGAAAGGTTGCGATTACCAAAGCTGCGCCGATGGGGCCCCAATTGGTGGTGTACTGGCCGGAGAGGGCCTGAATACCAACGGGAAGGGTCTTTAACGCATCTTTGCTGTTGAAAATGTTGGCGAACATCAGCTCATTCCAGCACTGCAGGAAGGTGTAGATACCGATGGTAGCCAATGCAGGTCGCATGAGGGGCACGATGATACGGAAGAAGATCCCCCATATACCGCAACCGTCTATGCGGGCTGCCTCATCCAGATCCCTGGGGATATCCCCCATAAAGCCGCTGCAGATCAGAATGGCCATGGCCAGAGCAAAGGCAGCATAAGGAATGATCAATGCCCAGTAAGTGTTGAGCATGTGGATGTTGGATAAGGTTACATAGATGGGAACGATGGATGCATGAATGGGAATGGTAAGACCCATCATGAAAAATGCGTTCATCTGTTTGCTGAATTTCCAGGTCATGCGAGTGATGGCGTAAGTAGCCATCAAAGCAGCGATCAGGGTGATGAGGATGGTCATCACGGCAACGATGATACTGTTTACAAAGTAAACGTTCATGTGGCCGGTATTCATGGCATCGGTGTAGTTGGACCATAACCAGTTATGGGGAAGGCCTGCTACATTTTCACCGAAGATCTCTTTGTTGTCCTTCAGAGAGAAGGTAAACATCCAGTAGATCGGGAAAAGGTTTACGAAGGTCCAAAGCGCCAGGAAAATGTAGATCAGCACCTTTACAACCTTGCTTTCCTGTTTTACCTGATATTTGGGGGAGGAAAGATCCACCGTTACATTCACTTTAGCGTCCATGTCAGCGGTCCTCCTTAAATAATCGATTGATGAGCAGTGCAAAAGCAAAGCACAGGATGATCAGCATAACGGCAATGGTACTTCCCATCCCGTAGCGGTTACGAAGGAACAGCATGTTGATCATCAAAGTACTGGGAACCTCGGTGGCATGTAAAGGACCACCGTTGGTCAATACGTATATAAGGTCAAAGGATTTTAAGGATCCTGTGATTGCAAAGATAACGCTTACCTTCACAATGGGCTTGATGGAAGGAATGACGATATAGCGACTGACCTGCCAGTTGGTGGCACCGTCAATCTTTGCTGCTTCGCGAAGCTCGGGAGAAACGCCCTTAACACCTGCATACATCAGCAGCATATGATAGCCTACGTACTGCCATAAGATGGGAACGAAACAGGCACCTAAAGCAGTTTCCGGAAGACCCAGCCAGATCCGTGTCAGACTTTCCAGACCGATCTTGGTAAGAAATACGTTCAGGATACCGTAGGAAGGATTGTAGATCTTTAACCATAACTGACCGATTACAACCGTAGAGATCAGTACAGGCATGAAGAAGATTGCCAGAAACGCACGCTCACCCTTGATCCCGCGCCCCAGGAGAAGTGCCAGTCCCAGAGAAAGAGGAAGCTGTATAAATACGGACAGAGCCGCCAGCAGAAGGGAGTTGCCCAGAGCCTTGGTAAAACCGATGGCGTTGCTGGAAAATAGTTCTTTGTAATTTTCAAAACCGATGAAGGTTTTTTCACCGAAACCGTTCCAGTCAAAGAAACTGTAGTACCCGGACATGGCAATGGGGGCAATGAGCACACCCACAAACAGGATCAGGGCCGGTAATAAAAACAGAAATATGTTGATGGAATAGACGACTTTTTTATTCATGGAGATTCTAACCCTTACATTTTTTTACACGACAGTCATTTCTTAAAAAATGCGGCTTTCCCGACCCCTTTGTATTTTCGGAAAAGCCGCATGGTACGGTATTACAAAAGATTAACGAATATCTGCGGCAAGTCCGCTGATGAATCCGGCGCCGTCAATGTTGCAGCCGTAAACCTGATCTACATAAGACAGATAGGTGTTAGCTTCGTCAGCGTTCATGGCAGTATCACCGAACAGTACATAAGTATCTGCCTTAGCACAGATATCAGATACAGCCTGGGTTAAAGGATTGATGTTGGATGTATCACCGAAAGGTGTCCAAGCGGGAAGACCGCAGCCATCAAGATAACCGTAGTGGCAGATCAGACGTCCAAGTTCGAAAGTGAACTGAGCTGCTGCTTCAGCGTTAGGAGAAGAAGCTGCTACAGCCAGAGTATCGGAAGGACCACCGATGAGCTGTCCAAGCTTTGCCTTGTCTGCATTGATAACAGGGAACTCGGAAACCTGAACCTTAGGACCAAACTCAGCATCTGCTGCGAAGTCTGCACAGTTCCAGGTACCATTCATGTAGAATGCATATTTGCCAGCCATGAAGTTAGCCTTAACTTCGTCGTTGGAAAGAGCGATACCTTCGGGATCGAAGTAACCCTTGGTTACCATGCCCTGGAATGTATCGACTGCATCAGCAACATCCTGGTTATTCCAGGTTGCTCTTCCTAAGAAGATGTCGTTCAGAACGTCAGCGCCGCAGCTCTTCTCAATAACGGACTCAAGGTACTCGGTTACACACCAGGTCTCTTTTCCGGCACAACCGAAAGGAATGATACCGGCTTCTACCAGCTTATCGCAGCAAGCGATGAACTCATCGTAGGAACCGGGAACCTCGGTATAACCAACCTGAGAAAGGATCTCCATGTTAGCGAACAGACCAACAATGTTCATGGTAAGAGGAACACCGTAGTGCTTTCCGTCGTAAGTGGAGTTACCCATCATAACTTCGGGAAGTTCGGACTTGAAGTTTTCATAAGCGTCGTCTAAGCAGTAAACACGATCTGCAGCAACGAAATCGCCTAAGAATGCACAGGACCAGGTGAAGAAGATGTCAGGCATCTCATCAGCTGCTACAGCAGCCTTGATCTTGGTCTTGTAAGCCTGATTCTCAATTGCTTCCCAAGTAAAGTTGATCTCGGGATGTGCAGCGGTTACTTCTTCGATTGCCTTCTCATAGGAAGCGCGGTTGGAATCGCTTTCGGTTGCGATACACCACATTTCCAGATTGATGGTCTCGGCAGAAGCGTCAGCTGCGGGAGCCTCAGCAGCTGTGGTTTCAGCTGCAGGAGCAGCGGTTGTTTCTGCAGCAGCGGGAGCTGCGGGTTCGGTGCTTGCAGGAGCAGCGGAACTACCGCAACCGGCTAAAGACAGAACCATAACACCGGCCAATAATGTTGCGAGTACTTTTGCTTTTTTCATATTACCCTCCTTGAAGATTGTTTAAAGCTATCCTGAAACGGGATGTACCGGTCCCGTACGGATTCCCCTTTGTTACTGCGCCTTTACCATGGACCAGGGGTATTCGATGTGGAGATGCTCCCCGTCCAGTGTGTAGTAAAGGGTGGTGTCGTAGAACTGATCGTTGTACACCAGTTTGATCTCACCGTTTTCCGGATCGTTTACGTAATACCCCGGAAAATAACCGTCTTCCCGGAATGTACCGTCTGCGGTAAATTCATAACTCCATTTGGTGTCGGCATCATACCACTTGCCAACCAGACCGTCCGGATCCCCTTCTCCGCTGAAGGTATAATCACAGGGCTGATAGAGATAAAATTCATCTCCGTCTTTCTTGTAGCGCAGCCTGAGCTCTTCGTCGCCATCATTCAGGGTCAGGTAAGTTTCATCTACCGTATATTTGTAGCTTTTCCCCTGGTAGGAAGCTTTCCCGTTCTTCCCCAGCTTTAAGATGGTGGTCTCGGGATCATGGATATAAGCCCACTCACCGGCAACGGCCTCCCGAAGTCGATCCCGCTCTGCGCTCTGCCCGCAACCTGCCAGCATGACGCAGCACAGCATCAGGAGAATGACACCGATCTTAAAATGATGGTTTAAACGTTTACTTTGTACATGTTTCATAACGAATTGCTCCTTCGATGGCTTAATTTTCTTACTTTTGTACAACGATTGGAACGGAAATCCTTTACTTCAAGAAGCACTTTTTTTACTTTTTAGTATTTTACCATTCTTTTTTTGTACAACCTTACATATTACTTAACCCATTTCAGGCGGATTTTACAGATTTTATGTCCTGTTTACGAAAACGATAAAAACAACCATATGGTAATATTGTCCACAAGGCGTTATAATGGAACGAACGTCGCGAAAATAGTACATATGACCTAGTCGGGTCGTTTGAGGAGTATAAGGATAGAAATGAAGAAGTTACGTGCATTATTTCAAAAAGAGGATTATCTGACCCCGTCTGTATTTATCATGCGTCTGACCCGCCAGAACGGGAAGATGGAGCATGCCATCCTGCGGTATATCACCGGCATGGAGCTGTTCATGATGTTCTTTGGATTGTTCACCTTTAACCTTGCAAAACCCAGAGCAATTCTGTATATCAGCCTGTATGCATCACTTTCCCTTGCAGCATTTCTGACAGACCTTGCTTTTATGATCGGAGAAAAGCGGAACACGGCAAAACGCAATCGTTTGATCATGGCATCCGCATACTTTTTCTATATATTTATCCATATCTGGGCCCTGACCGTTACCACCCTGGATGTGACCCGGGGAGGCACCTACTGGGCAGCCGCAACGGCGCTGGTAGCTACGGGAGTATTTATCGTGCTGCATCCCGTCTTTACCCTTTCCTTTAGCATTATGGCAACGATCTATCTGGGAGCATTGCATGTATATGTGAACGGATGGAGCGCCAGCCTGGTGAACATCCTGCTGTTTGGTATGGTTTTGTGCATCATTGATATCCGTATGTATCTCGGAGCGTATAATACCATGTATGTGGAAGACCGCCTGCGGGATCAGTCCTACCGGGACGGCCTTACCGCCATCCGTAACCGCAGAGCCCTGGAGGAAAAACTGGATCAGAATTCTCTGGCGGCAGGCGGTTGTATTGCACTGATGGATATTGATGATTTCAAGGGGATCAATGATACGGAAGGGCATCAAAGCGGGGATGAAGCACTCCTGCTGGTAGCTTCCTGCTTAAGAGACCTGTTTAAGGATGAGGAGATCTACCGTTACGGCGGTGATGAGTTTGTGATCCTGTCCGAACATAATACCGTGGAGACCGCAGACCGGATGAAGAAGGTGAATGACCGCCTGGCCAATGCGGAGCGGGAGATTGATATCCGCATATCCTGCGGGATTGCTGACAATGATCCCTGCCGTACCGCAGAAGAGACCCTGGGCATGGCCGACACGGTGCTCTATCAGGTAAAGCAGAACGGAAAGGGACAGGTAGCCGTTTTTTAACATGGAAAAGAAGATCTTAGTATTTGATATGGATGATACGTTGTATCTCCGCAAAGATCCTTACTTGAAAGCCTACAGGGAATTATTCGCTTGTAGGCTTTCTTTGGATGAAGAAGAACTGTACCGCATCAGCCGAAAGTGGAGCGAGATCACCTTCCGGCAGCAGAAAGAAGGAGAGATCTCCTTAGAACAGATGCATGTGGACCGCGTGATCTTAACGTACAGGGAAATGGGAGCCTCCTTATCTCTGCAGGAAGCCTTACATTTCCAGGAGCGGTACGCGTATTATCAGGATCACATTACGCTCCGGGAGGGCATGGAGCAGATCCTGGCAGCACTGAAGGCACATGGCCGGATCCTGGGGCTGTTATCCAACGGGCCCGGAGACCATCAGAGAAAGAAGTACAAGGCCCTTGGCCTGGATGCTTATATACCGGAGTCCCATGTGATGATCTCGGGAGATCTGGGGATCCATAAGCCGGAAACGGGGATCTTCCGGGCCTATGAGGAGAAACTCCTAAAAGAAGAGAAACTCGGAACAGAAGGTGTATTCTACATGATCGGAGACAGCCTGGAGACGGACATTGCAGGAGCAAAGGCAGCGGGCTGGAAGAGTATCCACCTGAAGAATCCGGAACTGGAGGAAGAGAGCTGCTGCAGGGCGGACTTTGAAGCGGCGGATGTAAAGGCACTTTGGGAGATCCTGAAGGATTTGGGTTGTGCAGAAAGCCGTAACACCCTAATATATTAAGAGAAAACAATCAGGAGCGATGCCCATGCGTCAGGGATATCTTATTGAAAAATACAATCATATGGCGTCTGCGTACACCTGCCGGAGACTTCTGGAAGAAGCAAAGAAGCTGGGTCTGGAGCTTCGCATGGTGGGGGCGCAGGACTGTACCGTAAAAAGCGAAGGCGTTTTCTGCGCCGGAGAGAAGCTGGAACACCGGGACTTTGCCATCCTGCGTTATAAGACGGGGAAGGCCATGGAAGCGGTGCGGGGGCTATGCGACTTTTCCTATAATTCCCCGGCTTGCTTTGACCGGTACGTCAATAAGTTTTATCAGCTGCAGGATCTGCAGGGGCATGGGATCCCACTGCCGAAGTATGTGCTGACCTATGGAAATGAAAGCCTCTTTGACGGCTTTGCGGAAGAACTGGGACTGCCCTTTGTCATGAAGGGACTGGCTTCTTCCATGGGAAGAGAGATCTTCCTTATAAAGGACCTGGAAGATTACCGGCAGGTACTGGCGCAGTACCCGGCAGATAAGGAGTGGCTGCTGGAGGAATTCATTGCCACCAGTAAAGGACGGGATCTTCGCCTGTATGCCCTGCGAGGGGAAGTGATCGGCGCCATGATCCGTTCTTCTGCCGATGATTTTCGCTCCAATGTGGCACTGGGAGCGAAGGTAAGCGGCGTTCCCATTTCGCCCGAGATGCGGAGGATCGCCAAAGAACTGTTTGTTGTTACGGGATATGACTATGCAGGGATCGACCTGCTGTTTGGAAAAGACGACTCCATGGAGGACCTGATCTTCTGTGAGATGAATGTGATGGCAGGGATCCAGGGAATGGAAGAAGCCACCGGCGTCAATGTGGCAGGAGCTATCATCGGTATGATCCGGGACGATTTCCGGGATGCGTAAGAGGAAGAGAACGTAAGATGAATTTCGAAGAAGCGATCAATGAGGTCTATGCTTCCCATATGGCAGCAGAACCTTATCAGGACCGGTACACACCGGATATCATAAAGCGCCATCCGGAGCTGACCAAAGAGCTGTTGGAAAAACTGGCAGGAGAACAGACGGTTCCCACCGTACTGGTTACCGGCAGTAAGGGAAAAGGCTCCGCAGCCTGTATGTTACAGGCTCTCCTCATGGAAGAAGGAGACTGCGGTCTTATGACCAGCCCCCACCTTCATGATTTTAACGACCGGTTCCGGGTAAACCGGGATATTATTCCGGAAGAGGACTTTCGCCGGATCGTGGAAGGATTAAAGCCTTCCTTTGACGGGATCCAAAGCGCCATCCCCAAAGAGTGGTGTATCAGCCCCATGGGCTGGCAGGCTGCCATCGCACTGACCTATTTCCGGGAAAAACAGGTTTCTTATCGTATCCTGGAGTGCGGCAAAGGGGTAAAAAGCGACGATGTGGGCAATGTGCCTCATGAGTATGCCCTGATCAACGGGATCTTCCGGGAACACACCCGGGAGCTGGGCCCTGAATTAATGGATATTGCAGGAAATAAAGTGGCCATCCTTTCCCCGGATACAAAGGTAGCAGCCATCGCCCCGCAGGAGCCGGAGGTACTGGCGCTGTTTCGGGAACGGGCGAAGGAAACGGGCACCATACTGCTGGTGTACGGGGAAGACTTCGAAGCCTGCAATATTGCTTACAGTAAGCAGGGGATGGTATTTGATGTGCGGACAACGCAGCAGTATTATAAAGAAGTGCGTGTACCTCTGTTAGGAGAGCACCAGGCACGAAATGCGGCACTGGCCATTGCACTGGCGGAACAGATCACAACGGTGCAGGTGAAGGCCCTGGAGAAGATCTCCTGGCCGGGACGGATGGAAGTGGTTTCCACGGAGCCGTTCTGTATGGTGGATGCCACCATTAACCGGGAAAGTGCCAAAGAAGTGGTCAAGGTGCTGGAGGAGCTGCGCCGGGAAAAAGCACTGGATACAGAAGAAAAACTGACTTTTGTCATCGGTGTGCCGGATGATAAGGATTATTTCGGGGTGGTGAGCACCATGTTACCCTATGCCAAAGAGGTGATCCTGACCGGTACGGTGAACCGCAGATACGTATTTGCCGGAGGGCAGAAGCCAAGGCTGGAGGAAGCCTATCCGGAGATGACCTTCCATGTCGTCACGGATCTTCGGGAGCTTCCGGAATTATCAAAGAAATCGTTGCAGACAGGCGGATGGAAGAAAGGTCCTGTAGTGATCCTGGGAACCACCGCACTGATGGAAAATGTATATTCCCCTGCGATCCTGGGTTACTGAGCCGGAGATCGGGAAACGGAGAAAAAATGAGTAATGTGGTTGTATTTGGCGGCGGAACAGGACTTTCCTGTTTGCTTAGCGGCCTTAAATTGTTTCCGGTGGATGTTACCACCATTATCACGGTAACGGACAACGGCAGCAGTACCGGTGTTTTAAAAGAAGAACTGGACATTCCCGCGGTGGGTGACGTGGGCAAGGTGCTCCTTTCCATGGCCAATGTGGATAAAGATTATATCCGCCTTCTGCGGTATCGTTTTAAAAAAGGAGAGACCCTGAATAATCATCCTGTGCGGAACATTCTGCTGGCAGCACTTATCGATCTCAAAGGGAATCTCACCGATGCTACCCGGTATATGTCGGAGCTGCTTAAGATCAAGGGTACGGTGCTTCCGCTTACCGAGGAGAAGATCGACCTGGTAGGCATTGGAAAGGACGGCAATTACTTCGGGGAAGAGGAAGTAAGCCGCAACATTTCCAAGATCGAGCGTCTGACCCTGGACCACCCGGTAACGGTAAGTCAGGAGATCCAGGACAAGATCCGAAATGCCAGCCTCATCATCTTCAGTCCGGGAAGTCTGTACACCAGTATCATTCCCAATCTGCTGGCAGACGGCGTGAAGGAAGCCATTGACGAGAGCAAGGCACCTCTTATGTATGTGGCCAATCTGGTGACCCAGCCCGGGGAGACCGATGATGCGTCCTTAAGCTCGCATCTGCGGGTGTTAAATTCTTATCTGGGAAAACGGAAGCTGGACATCACCATTGCCAACAATGCGGTGATCAACGAAGAAGTAACCGCCCGCTACCTGGAGCAGGAGAACAAGAAGGTGGTGGAGATCGACCGGGACAACGTGGACATCGACATCATTGCCGACTCCATCTTCACCCTGGAGAACGGAACCATCCGCCACAACGCTTTGAAGACGGCGTACCTGATCTTCTCCTACCTCATGGACAAGGATCTGGAGTAACGATGCTTGTTGCGGCCCCTCGGGGCGGTGCGGCTACCCTGCACGCACACCGATGCAACGACTCCGCCAAGCTAACGGCTAACTTCGCTCTAATTCGAATCAACTGGTGAGCCGGTAAAATACACCGTCTCACCGGACAGTTGTTTCTCATAAGGCTTCGTAAGCCGTGGATCTTGGCTTCGCTAAGAACGCATCGTAAATTGTGTGCTTAGCAGGGCAGCCGCACCGCTTAGGGGCCGCAAGATAAACAGTCGTCATTATAGAAGCATCCTTTTGTGGCTTTTGAGGGAAAAACAGGAAAGCCCGCCGGAAGGGGGCTGCATATTTACCACATGGAAAGGAAAGATCGATATGGCAATGGATCAGATGACCATCGAGAAGTTCATAGAGGAGTTGTCCGGCGATGCGCCGGTTCCGGGCGGCGGCGGTGCCAGCGCTCTGGTGGCGGCTGTGGGTATGAGCCTTGGCAATATGGTGATGGCACTTACCACGGGAAAGAAGAAGTATGCCCAGTATCAGGAAGAGATCGAGGCATCCATTGAGAAGGCAACGGGATTGACGAAGCGGTTGCTGGAGGGGATGGATAAGGATGCGGAGGCTTTTGAGCCGCTGTCTAAAGCCTATGGTCTTCCCAAGGATACACCGGAACAGCTGGAAGAGCGCACGAAGATCATGGAGGCAGCGTTAAAGGATGCTGCAGGGGCGCCTCTGGAGCTGATGGAGACCATTATGGAAGCCTTAAAGCTGCTGGAAAGGATCGCAGCCATCGGATCAAAGATCGCCATTTCCGATGCGGGAGTTGCCGTACAGCTTTGTAAGGCAGCCATGAACGGAGCATCCTTGAATGTATATATCAACACAAAGCTGATGAAGGACCGGGAGGTGGCAGATGCCATGAACCAAAGGGCAGATCGGCTGGTGAAGGATGCAGATGCGTCGGCGGATGCTACCTTTGAACTGGTGGCAGCGCAGCTGCGAAACTAAGAGATGGAAAGAGCGGATCGCAGGAACGGATCCGATAAACAACGTAGACGGGAGAAAAATCATGGAGATTTTGAAGGGTATTGCCGTAGCCAATGCCATCAATGAGCGCATTGGGGAAGAGATGAAGAACCGTAAGGGCACAGTGCCCCATCTGGCCATTGTCCGCGTAGGGGAACGGGGAGATGACCTGGCCTATGAGCGGGGGGCTGTCAAGAAGATGGAGAAAGTGGGTTTTACCTATGAGGTGAACGCATTTCCGGCAGATATTTCCAATGAGGATTTCTTAAAGGCCTTTGATGCCATCAACGAAGATCCTGCAGTGGACGGTATCCTGCTGTTTAAGCCCCTTCCTAAACATCTGGATGAGAAGGAAGTGGAGAGAAGGATCTGCCCGGAGAAGGATCTGGACGGCATCTCTCCTGTCAATATGGCCAAGGTATACGCGGGAGATCCTGCCGGTTTTGCTCCCTGCACCGCAGAAGCGGTAATGGAGATGCTGGACTATGCAGGCATCGATCTTACAGGAAAACGTGTGACCGTTGTGGGCCGCAGTACCGTCATCGGAAAACCGGTGACCATGCTGCTGATGAAGAAGAATGCCACCGTAACGGTTTGCCATACGAAAACCAAAGATACGGAAGGAACCTGCCGGGCTGCGGAAGTGGTGGTAGCGGCAGCAGGATCGGCGAAGATGATCGGAGCCGGCCACATTTCCCGGGGGGCGGTTGTCATCGATGTAGGCATCAATGTGGATGGGGAAGGCAATCTCTGCGGCGATGTGGACTTCGATGCGGTAGCGGAAAAATGCAGTCTCATCACTCCGGTTCCCGGAGGCGTGGGAAGCGTGACCACTTCGGTGCTGGCAAAGCATCTGCTGCGGGCTGCCAATCTGCGCAACGCACAGTAAGACATTTTTTGCATGAAGGTTGCAGAAATAGTATAATGACTTTGTGTGTTTGAGGGGCGGAAAAACACAGTATCAGGTTACGGGGTTAATGAATGTCCATGGATATAGAAGAATTAAACGCAAAGCTTCAGGAACAGGAAGCCATGCTGGAAGATGCGGAAAAGCAGCTTCAGCTGCTGATCGATAACATTCCCGGCGGGATCCTTACCTATGAGGAGGAAAGCGGTAAGTTCCTTACCATTTCCAAGGGCTGTCTGGAGATATTCGGCTGCGACGAAGGAAGCTTTCGTGATTTTTATTACAATAATTTTGAACTGTTTATCGCAAAGCAGGATCGCCAGAAGGTGAAGGATCTCATTGAGGAGCAGCTGAATTTCCTTGGCAATGCGGAAGTAACCTTCCGTGTGCGGGACCTGCTGGGTGAGACCAAGTATATTGCATATCGCGGTAAACGATTTGAGCGGCGGGACGGCATTAAGCAGGTGTATGCAGTGATCGAGGATGTGACCGAACAGACCGAGGTACAACAGCAGCTGCAGCGGATCGCCAATACCCTTTATCTGGAAACCCAGCGGTATCAGCTTCTTCAGGAAGCCGTAGACGATATTACCTTCGACTACAACCTGGAAACCGATACCATGGAATATTTTATGCCTACGGAAGGATCTTCCCGTAAGACCATTCACCAGTTCATGGAGAAGGGCAGATTGTCCGAGTACATCGAGTCCAAGGACCTGGTGGATATGACCGACAACTGGAAAGCGCTTCTGGAAGAACCCATGAAGAACATCGTGGAATGCCGGATCTATATTTCTTCCCGTAAGAAATATGTATGGTCCCGTGTGTATGTGGCAAGCTTTACGGATCCCGATGATAAGGTAGCCCGTATTGTGGGCAGTATCAAGGATATTTCCGCGGAACGCAAGGAGATCGATGCCTTAAATAAGCAGGCCAACTGTGATACCATGACCGGTCTTTATAATAAGCGGGCCATGCAGATGCTGGTGAAAGACTACCTGCGTAAGCACGGTGACGGGTATGAGCATGCAGTCCTTATGGTGGATGCGGATAACTTCAAGGCCGTAAATGATAACCTGGGCCATCTGTACGGGGACGAGGTGATCAAATTTGTGGCGAAGTCCATTCGTTCGACCTTCCGTGAAAGCGACTTTGTGGGCCGTGTAGGCGGTGACGAGTTCCTCATTTTCATGAAGAATGCGGATCTGGATGCAGCCAGGATGCGTGCCGGCAAATTAAATGAAAAAATGCGTCAGACCTTTGAGCATGACGGGATCACCATCCGGATCACCTGCAGTATCGGTATCGCTTTATACCCCAAGCACGGTACGGATTACGAGACCTTGTACAAGGTGGCTGACGAGGCATTATATAAAGCAAAAGAAAGCGGAAGAGACAGATATGAACTCACAGACGAAGAAGACGAATAACGCTTTATTTGATTTTATCAACAACAGCCCTACCTGTTTCCATGCAGTGGAGAATCTTGCCACTGCATATGAAAAGGCAGGGTTTCTTGCTCTTTCCGAGAAAGAGTCCTGGAACATCGCTCCCGGCGGTAAATATTTTGTACGCAGGAACGGTTCCTCCATTATCGGTTTTACCATCCCGAAGGAGGAGGTAAACGGGTTCCACTTATCGGCTTCCCACAGCGATTCTCCCTGCTTTAAGTTAAAGCAGATCCCGGTCACGCGGACGGAGAAATACCTGAAGCTGAATGTGGAAAAATACGGTGGCATGATCATGTCCACCTGGCTGGACCGGCCGCTTACCATTGCGGGCCGGATCTTTACAAGAGAGCCTGCAGGAAAGAAGAATGCTGCAGGATTCCCGGTGCTGACCCAGCATCTGGTGTGCCTGGAGCCGGGCAGCTGCATCATTCCCAATGTATGCATCCATTTTGAACGGAACATGAACAGCGGCATGGAGTACAATGCCCAGACGGACATGGCCCCCATCTTTGCGGTGGATACGGAAGGGAAGATAAAAAACGACGAAGATGCGCAGAAGCTGTTCTGGAGCGTCATCGCGAAGAATGCCGGCGTAAAGCCCGAGACCATCATGGGCAGTGACTTATACATCTGCAATCCGGAAAAAGGAGCATGGATCGGCCTTTCCGGGGATATGATCGCATCTCCCAGACTGGATGATCTGCAGTGTGTTTTCGGAACCTTCCGTGGATTTGTGGCAGCGGGAGGATCCTCCAGAACCTTTATCGGTGTGCATGCCGTGCTGGATAACGAAGAAGTGGGAAGCACCACCCGTCAGGGAGCAGCCTCCACTTTCCTGAAGGATACCCTGGTGCGGCTTTGTGAATGCCTGGGCATCGGCGGGCAGGATTATCTGCGTCTCATCGCCGACAGCTTTATGGTATCTGCGGACAATGCCCATGCGGTGCATCCCAATCATCCGGAGAAATCCGATGCGGGCAATCGTCCTTATATGAACGGAGGCATCGTGATCAAAAGCCACGGCGGACAGAAATACACATCGGATGGTTATTCCATCGGCGTATTTTCTTCCATCTGTAAGGAAGCGGGTGTGCCTTGCCAGATGTTCTCCAATCGTTCGGACATCGCGGGTGGCTCTACACTGGGCAACATTTCCAATACCCAGGTATCGGTAAAGGCTGTGGACATCGGACTTCCCCAGCTGGCCATGCACTCGGCATATGAAACCGCAGGTGCCCTGGATACCCAGTATCTGGTGGATGCCATGACACGTTATTACCGGCTTTGATGGGAGTTATTTATGAAACAGATCTTGAACATTTTGAAAAAATATAAAGGGGAGAGCATTCTTGCTCCCCTTTTTAAAATGCTGGAGGCTACCTTTGAGTTATTTGTACCGCTGGTGATCTCCGCCATTATCGACCATGGTATCGGGGGGAATGACCGGGGGCTGATCTTCCGTTACAGCGGCATTCTCCTGTTGCTGGCCCTCATCGGCCTGGTCTGTTCCATTACGGCTCAGTATTTTGCAGCCAGGGCAGCCATCGGAACGGCGACCACCCTGCGGGAGAAACTGTTTGCCCACATTCAGTCCTTCTCCTACACGGAAATGGATACCCAGGGTACCTCCACGCTTATTACGCGTATGACCAGCGACATCAATCAGGTGCAGAACGGTATCAACATGACCCTGCGCCTGTTTCTGCGTTCCCCCTTTATCGTCTTCGGTGCCATGATCATGGCCTTTACCATTGATGCGAAGGAAGCCATGATCTTCGTCATCACCATTCCGGTGCTGTCGGTGATCGTCTTCGGGATCATGCAGATCACAAGACCTTTGTATAAGCAGGCCCAGGGCGGGCTGGACAGCCTTCTGGCTACCGCAAGGGAAAATCTTACGGGTGTCCGTGTGATCCGTGCATTCTGCAAGGAAGAAGAGGAACTGGAGAAGTTCCGGGGACAGAATGAGCGCCTGACATTTACCCAGAAGAAAGCAGGAAGTATCTCCGGTCTTACCAATCCCTTCACCTATGTGGTGGTGAATCTGGCCATTGTGGCTTTGCTGTGGACCGGTGCCATCTCGGTATCCCATGGTTCTCTGACACAGGGCCAGGTGGTGGCTTTGTATAATTACATGTCCCAGATCCTGGTGGAGCTGATCAAGCTGGCCAATCTCATCGTGACCATTACCAAGGCACTGGCCTGCGCGGGCCGCATCCAGGATGTATTTCAGGTTTCTTCCTCCATGGAAGACGGTACCGGGGTACCTTTACCTTCGGACGGAGACAGGACCTGTGTGGAATTCAGGGATGTATCTCTTACCTATAAAGGGGCGGGTGCACCGTCTCTGGAACATATTTCCTTTAAGGCATACGGCGGCCAGACCATTGGTATCATCGGCGGTACCGGCTCCGGTAAAAGTTCCGTGGTGAATCTGATCCCCCGTTTATATGATGCAACGCAGGGACAGGTCCTGTACAACGGCAAGCCGGTAGAAACATATACCACAGAGTCCCTGCGACAGGAGATCGCCATGGTGCCGCAGAGAGCCCAGTTATTTAAGGGAACCATCCGCAGTAACCTGCTCATGGCAAATCCCGAAGCGGATGAAACCAAACTGATGGAAGGCCTGGAGAGAGCCCAGGCACTGGAATTCGTCAAAAACAAGGAAGGCATGCTGGAAGCGGTTGTGGAGCAGGGCGGAAAGAACCTGTCCGGCGGCCAGAAGCAGCGCCTTACCATAGCCAGAGCCCTGATGCAGGATTTCAAGGTACTGATCCTGGATGACAGTGCATCGGCGCTGGATTACGCAACCGACGCCAAACTGCGTCATGCCCTGAAAAACATACCGGGAGAGCCGCTGGTGTTCATTGTTTCCCAGCGAAGCTCCTCCCTTCGCCATGCGGACCTGATCCTGGTCATGGAAGACGGCAGGGTGGAAAGCATGGGAACCCACGAGGAATTATTGCAAAAGAGCAAGGTTTATCAGGAGATCGTAGCCTCCCAGAATTCCGGAGAGGAGGCAGCCGTATGAGTCAGAAAAGATCCAAACGAAGCGATACGTTCCGTATGCTCATGAACTATTTAAAACCCCATATGCCCTTTGTATGTCTGTCCGTTCTCATGGCAGCCTGCACAGTGGCCCTTACCTTATATCTGCCGGTGATCTTCGGATACGGTGTGGATTGTATCACCGGTCCCGGAGCGGTGGATCTGGACGGTCTTAAGGGGTATCTCATGAAGGGTGCCATTGCCCTTGTTGCCACGGCATTTACCCAGTGGCTCCTGAATCTGTGCAATAACCGCATCACCTTCCATGTAACCCGGGATATCCGTAACGATGCCATGGAACAGCTGGAAAAGCTGCCCTTAAAGTATATTGATTCCCATGCCTACGGCGACATCGTCAGCCGCATCATTGCCGATGTGGATCAGCTGGCGGATGGTCTGCTCATGGGCTTTACCCAGTTATTTACCGGTGTGATCACCATTTTAGGGACCCTGGTCTTCATGTTTACCATCAACGGCTGGATCGCTCTTCTGGTGGTGGCACTGACTCCTGTTTCCCTGCTGGTTGCCCGGTTTATCGCAACCCGTACCTACTCCATGTTCCAGCTGCAGTCCTCTACCCGTGGAGAAGAGACCGCTCTGGTGCAGGAGATGATCGAGGGGCAGAAGGTGATCCAGCTGATGAACTATCAGGATGAATCCCAGGATGCGTTCAAAGAGGTAAATGAGCGGCTCCGTGACTGCTCCCTGAAGGCAGTGTTCTATTCTTCCATTACCAACCCTGCCACCCGTTTCGTAAACAACCTGGTGTATGCTGCGGTGGCACTGACCGGTGCCCTGACCATTCTTGGAGGAGGCCTTACGGTTGGAGAACTGGTCATCTTCTTAAGCTATGCCAATCAGTATACCAAGCCCTTCAACGAGATCTCCGGTGTGATCACCGAGCTGCAGAATGCACTGGCCTGTGCCGGTCGTATTTTCGAGATCCTGGAAGAGGAGCCTCAGACACCGGATCCTGCAGATGCAAAGCCTTTGGACCATGCAGAAGGATCCATTGACATTGAAGGGGTATGGTTCTCTTATACGCCGGAGCAGAAGCTCATCGAAGACTTCTCCCTGAAGGTAAAGCCCGGCCAGAGAGTCGCCATCGTTGGTCCTACCGGCTGCGGTAAGACGACCTTGATCAACCTGCTGATGCGTTTTTATGATCCACAGAAGGGAACCATCGCCGTGGACGGGACCAATACCCTTGAAATGACCCGTAAGGACCTGCGCAGTGCCTATGGTATGGTACTGCAGGAAACCTGGTTAAAGAGCGGGACCATCCTGGAGAATATTAAAATGGGCAAGCCCGATGCCACCATGGAGGAAGTACTGGAAGCAGCCAAGGCAGTCCATTCCTATGAATTTATCCGCCGTATGCCGGAAGGCTTTGATACGGTGATCGGAGAAGACGGAGGAGGCTTATCCCAGGGACAGAAACAGCTTTTGTGTATCACCCGTGTGATGATCGCCTTGCCGCCTATGCTGATCCTGGATGAAGCGACCTCTTCCATTGATACCCGTACGGAACTGCAGATCCAGAATGCTTTTGCAAAACTGATGGAAGGAAGGACCAGCTTTATCGTGGCCCATCGCCTGTCTACCATTCAGAATGCGGATATCATCCTGGTGATGAAGGACGGACACATTGTGGAACAAGGAACCCATGAGGAGCTGTTAAAGCAAGGAGCATTTTATGCCAAGTTATACAACAGTCAGTTTGCATGACGATCACAGCCGTTTACCGCAGGATTTCATCGCCCGGATGCAGGAAGATCTGGGGGAGGAAGCCGGAGCTTTTTTAGAGAGTCTGAAAGAGGAAGCTGTAACCAGCCTTCGGGTGAATCCTTTGAAGGTGTCCGGGGAAGAAGATGCAGTGGAACATTTCCGGAAAGTAGCGCCTTTTTCCACGCTGGAGCCGGTTTCCTGGGAAAAGAACGGATTTTATTATAAGGAGCCGGATCAGCCGGGGAAACATCCCATGCATGAAGCCGGTGTCTATTACATACAGGAAGCATCCGCCATGCTTCCGGTGACGCTTCTTGCGCCTGCGCCGGGAGAGCGGATCCTGGATCTTTGTGCCGCACCGGGGGGAAAGACCACCCAGATCGCTGCAGCTATGGAAGATCAGGGGCTTTTGGTGACCAATGAAGTGAACGGGGAGAGAGCCAGGATCCTGGCGGAAAACGTGGAACGCATGGGCATCGGAAATGCTCTGGTGTTAAATGAAAGTGTGCAGCATTTATCGGCGGCGTTTCCATCCTGCTTTGACAGGATCTTAGTGGATGCTCCCTGCTCCGGGGAGGGAATGTTCCGCAAAAATGCCCTGGCCTGTGACGAGTGGAGTCTGGCTGCCACGGCAGAGTGCGCCCTGCGCCAAAGGGAGATCTTAGATCATGCTTCCGTGATGCTGCGGCCCGGCGGAAGACTGGTGTATTCCACCTGTACCTTCGCAAAAGCGGAAGATGAAGAATGTATGGACCGTTTTCTTGACGAACATCCGGAATTTACCCTGGTTTCCCGTCACAGGATCTGGCCCCATAAGGAGAGAGGCGAAGGACATTTTGCCGCTGTTCTGGTAAAGAGCGGTGATGCACAGCCCGCTCCTTTCCGTAAGGATAAATTAACCTCCGTAACGGATAAGAAACTGGAATCCTTTCGTGAATTCTGGGAAGGAAACGTAAGGCTCCCCATGCCGGAGCAGGTCCTTCTCTTTGGAGATCAGGTATACCGAACCCCTGCCGAAATGCCCTCTTTACATGGACTTAAGGTATTGCGGGGAGGTCTCCATCTTGGTACACTTAAAAAGAACCGATTTGAGCCGTCTCATGCATTGGGTTTGTACTTAAAACCGGAAGATGCGGTGCATGTTGCGGACTTAACTGATAGGGAAAATGAACTGACTGCATATCTCAATGGTATGACCCTGAATCTTGAGGGAGATAAGGGGTGGTATCTGGTGGTCTGTAACGGATATTCGTTTGGTTGGGGAAAGCTGGCCGGGTCGGTACTAAAAAATCATTATCCAATCGGGCTTCGTAAGTATTGGATGGCAGATTAAGCAGAATGGAGAAAACTATGAGTGATTGCAAGAGTTTCATTGAAGAGGGGAAAGCAGTTCTCGGTATTGAATTCGGTTCCACCCGGATCAAAGCGGTGCTGATCGATGACAAGAACACTCCCATTGCCCAGGGATCCCATGAGTGGGAAAATCGCCTGGAGAACCACATCTGGACTTATTCGCTGGAGGATATCTGGAGCGGTCTGCAGGATTGCTACCGGGATCTTACCGAAGATGTTAAGAAGCGTTACGGTGCAGAGATCACAAAGCTGGGGGCCATCGGTTTCTCGGCAATGATGCACGGTTATCTGGCATTTGATAACAAGGATGAACTTCTGGTACCTTTCCGTACCTGGAGGAATACCATTACCGGTGAGGCTTCCGAGAAGCTGACCCGGTTATTTAACTATCCGATCCCTCAGAGATGGAGTATTTCCCACCTCTATCAGGCGATCTTAAACAAAGAGCCTCATGTGGCACAGGTTTCTTTCTTTACCACACTGGCAGGCTATGTACATTGGAAGATGACCGGACAGAAGGTCATCGGTATCGGAGATGGCTCCGGTATGTTTCCTATTGATACAGCGACCAAGGACTTTGATCAGGAGATGATCAAAAAGTTCGATACGGCGGTAGCAGGCGAAGGATTCTCCTGGAAGCTTTCCGATATCCTTCCCAAGGTTCTGGTAGCAGGCGAAGATGCCGGCACCCTGACCGCAGAAGGAGCAAAATTACTGGATCCTACCGGCAAGCTGCAGGCAGGCGCTGTGATCTGCCCTCCGGAAGGAGATGCAGGAACCGGTATGGCTGCGACCAATGCGGTAGCACGCAGAACCGGTAATGTATCTGCCGGCACTTCCGTATTTATCATGGCAGTCCTTGAGAAAGCACTGAGCAAGGTTTATTCTGCCATTGATCTGGTAACTACTCCCTCCGGAGATCTGGTTGCCATGGTACACTGCAATAACTGTACCTCCGATATCAATGCATGGGTGAACCTGTTTGATGAATTTGCCAAGGCAACCGGTCATCCCGTCAGCAAGAACGATCTGTATACCATGCTGTTCCGGAAGGCTCTGGAAGGGGATAAGGACTGCGGCGGTCTGTTATCTTACAACTATTTCTCCGGTGAGAGCATTACCGGATTCGAAGAAGGACGTCCGCTGTTCGTTCGTACACCGGATGCTTCCTTTACACTGGCGAACTTTATGCGTATGAACCTGTTCTCCGCACTGGGTGCCCTGAAGGTGGGTATGGATATCCTCTTCAAGGAAGAGAAGGTAGAGCTGGATAAGCTGTGCGGACACGGCGGTTACTTTAAGACCGAAGGCGTAGGCTCCAAGATCATGGCAGCCGCTGCCAACGTACCCGTATCCGTTATGGAGACAGCCGGTGAAGGCGGTGCGTGGGGTATTGCCCTGCTGGCAGGCTATAACATCTGGAACTGCGACAAGGAAGATCTGGGCAAGTATCTGGACAACAAGGTATTTGCAGGTCAGAAGGCTACCGTTGTGGCACCCGATCCCGCAGATGTAGCAGGCTTTGATGCCTTCATGAAGAAGTATGTGGCTACACTGCCTGCAGAGAAGGCTGCGGTAGAGAACCTTCAGTAAAAGGGCACAGGTAAAATATCGGCAACTGTTTCCGGAAAACGGGGGTGGTTGCCCATAAAAGTAACAGGTATCATGAGGAGAAAAGAATGTTAGAAGAATTAAAGAAACGGGTATATGAAGCCAACATGCTTCTGCCCAAATATGGTCTGGTAACTTTCACCTGGGGCAATGTAAGCGAGATCGACCGTGAAAGCGGTCTCTTTGCCATCAAGCCCAGTGGCGTGGATTATGATAAGCTGACACCGGAAGACATGGTCATCATGGACCTTAATGGTAACAAGGTAGAGGGCAGATACAATCCTTCTTCCGATACCCCTACTCATCTGGAGCTGTATAAGGCATTTCCTCAGATCGGCGGTATCGTACATACCCATTCGTCCTATGCGACCAGCTGGGCACAGTCCGGACGCAGCATTCCCTGCTACGGAACCACCCATGCCGATTATATCTATGGCGAGGTTCCCTGTGTACGCTGCCTGAACAAAGAGGAGATCGATACGGCTTACGAGCAGAACACCGGCCTTCTCATCATTGATGATTTTAAGAAGAATAACCGGGATGTGGCAGCAGTGCCTGCCGTTTTATGCAAGAACCACGGTCCCTTCACCTGGGGAAAAGATGCCCATGAGGCAGTCCATAATGCAGTGGTCCTGGAGGAAGTGGCGAAGATGGCTTACCGTACCGAGCTGATCAATCCGGAAGTAAAGCCTGCACCCCAGGAACTGCAGGATAAGCATTATTATCGTAAGCACGGTGCCAATGCTTATTACGGTCAGGGAAACTAAGGCCGGGGCAGTAAGATCTTGTAAAGCAAAGGGTATATAAGAAGAAAGAGAAAGCCTGTAGGATGGTGATAACACCAAGCTACAGGCTTTTGTTATGGTTCTGGTTTTGGTTATGGCTTTGAGAGGCCGGATGGAGCGCCTCATTTCTTACGTAATATATGCTTTACCCGGAAGGAAAGCTTCACGGGACGGGTCCAGCAGCTGGGAGCAAAAAGCACCAGCATGGGGAACAGTTCCAGACGGCCGGCCAGCATGTCAAACATCAGCACGATCTTGGAAAAATAAGAAAAGTGTGCAAAGTTACAAGCGGGGCCTACGGTGTTCAGACCGGGACCGATGTTGTTCAGGGTAGCCACTACTGCGGTAAAGTTGGTGGTGAAATCAAATTCATCCACGCTGATGAGCAGTACGGACATGAACAGGATGATGGAATAAATGGCAATGTATACATTGGTGGAACGGGTGGTCTCATGGGCTATGGTGTGGCCATCCATGCGGATCTTCTTAACCACACGGGGATGCACGATGGTAGCCAGTTCCTTGCGGATGGTCTTCCCCAGGATCATGATACGGGAGACCTTGATACCGCCACCGGTACTGCCTGCGCAGGCACCGATGAACATCAGGATCACCAGGATGGTCTGGGAAAACGGGGGCCACTTTCCAAAATCCGCAGTACTGTATCCGGTGGTGGTGATAATGGAACCGACCTGGAACAGAGCTTCTTTAAAAGCTGTGGGCAGATTGGGAGTAATGGCGGAAATATTAATGGTGATGGCCAGAACGCTTAGGGCGATGATGACCAGATACCAGTGCACTTCCTGTAAGGAAAGGGCATCCTTGAACTTCTTGCTGATGATGAGGAAGTAGAAGGAGTAGTTCACACCGCTGAGGATCATAAATACGGCGATGATATACTGCTGCAGGTCGGAATAACTGCCGATGCTGGAATTCAGGACGCCAAAGCCACCGGTTCCTACGGTACCGAAGGTAAGGGTCAGAGATTCAAATACGGACATTCCGGAGAGAAGGAGACATGCGATCTCCAACAGGGTCATGCCAATATAGATCTTATACAGTAAGGATGCAGTATCCCGTACATGGGGTACCAGTCGTTCTACGGAAGGTCCCGGGCTTTCGGCTTTCATCAGATTCATGGTAGAAGCACCCAGCATGGGGAGCAGGGCCATGATGAAAACAACCACGCCCATACCGCCTACCCAGTGGGTAAAACTACGCCAGAACAGGCCGGATCTGGTGAGGGCTTCCACATCGGTAAGAATACTGGAACCGGTAGTGGTAAAGCCGGAGACAGTCTCAAAGAGAGCGTCTACATAATTGGGGATATCACCGGTGAGTACAAAGGGTATGGCCCCTGCGGCGGAAAGGATCAGCCAGCTTAAGGCAACGGTGATAAAACCATCCCGGGGATATAAAGTTTCATGCTGAGGACGCTTTCTGGATAACAGCCATCCCAAAGCAAAACAGATCAGAGCGGGGATCAGATAATGCTGCCAGATGTGCTCCTTGTAAATAAGAGACACGATCAGGGGAAGCAAAAGGAATGCACCTTCTACCTGAAGCACCAGCCCGATGACATAAGATACAACGCGATAATTCATAGATTAGTCCTTCAATATTCCTTTGATATCCGAAATACGGAAGCCGGACAGTACAACAACGACGGAATCCCCTACCTTCAGGCAATCCTGACCGGTGGGGAAGATGATCTGTCCGTTCCGGTAGATACAGCAGATCAGAAGGTTGTCCTTAAGAGACAGCTCTGCCAGAGGTGTATTGGTGGCATTGGAATCTTCCTTGATGACAAATTCCAGTGCTTCGGCCTGGCCGTCCGCCAGTTTATACAGGTTCTCCACTTCACTGTCGGTATTGTCCATGGAACGGACAAAACGGGAAATGAAGTCTGCGGTGATGACCTGGGGATTGATGATGGTATCCAGGTTCATCTGATTGATCACGTCGGAGAAGGTGATCCGGTTGATCTTGGTGATCACCTTGGCGGCGGGATTGATGCCTTTTACATATAAGGAAAGAAGAATGTTCTCTTCATCCAGGCCGGTTAAAGCCGCAAAGCCTGCCGTAGTGGACACATTCTCCTGCAGTAACAGGTTCTGGTCGGTGGCATCTCCGTGGATCACGGCAACATCCGGCAGAAGTTCTGCCAGCTGTTCACAGCGTTCCCGCTTCTGCTCGATGATGGTGGTGTTGATACCGCTGAGCATGAGAAGCCTTGCCAGATAGAAGGCGATCTTACTGCCTCCTGCTATGATGGCATTGTCGATCCGGTTTTTGGATAAGCCGATCTTACGCAGGAAGGCGGTAGTTTCTTTCCGTCTGGCGGTAAAACCGATCTCGTCTCCTTCCTGAAGGACAAATCCACCGTTGGGGATCCGTGTATGACCGTCTCTGGTCACGGAACAGATCAGGATGGAAGTGTGGAGCGTGGAACGGATATCCATGATGCGCAGGCCGTTCAAAGGAGAATCCTGTGTCAGCTTAATGTGCAGCATGTCCACGTGTCCCCGGGCAAAGGTATCTACCTTTACTGCGGAAGGGAACTGGAAGATCCGTGCGATCTCATTGGCAGCTTCGAATTCAGGGTTGATGATCATACCCAGATCAAAGCCTTTCTTCAAAAATTCAATTTCCGATACATACAGGGGATTACGCACACGGGCGATGGTCTTGCAGTGACCGCTTCTCTTGGCGATAAGACAGCAGAGCAGGTTCTGCTCGTCACTGCCGGTTACCGCGATGAGCAGATCGGCATGGGCCACATCCGCTTCCTGCAGGGTGGTAAAACTTACGGCGTTCCCCACGATACCCAGTGCATCCAGATTGTTGGTGATATTGCGGATCTCTTCCGCATCTTCATCGATCACGGTGATGTTGTGATCTTCTTTACTAAGCTGCTCTACCAGGCTGTAACCAACCTTACCGCAGCCAACCATGATAATGTTCATAAATATAAGTCATCCTTTCGAACACCCCTCATTATAACAGAACATCGTTATTGTGCAAACAAAGGAGCCCGATTGTTTGTGGAAAAATACGCCTCTTTCGGCTATAATGTGGGAGTGTGGAGTCTGCAGACTGCCACAGGGAAGGGGACTGGCCGATGGAAGAAACCATGCGTCTCCCGAAACCGGGAGATATTTACAGGCATTTTAAAGGAAATAAATATGAGATCGTTACGCTGGCGGAAGATACTGAGACCGGTGAAACACTGGTGATCTATAAGGCACTTTACGGAGAAGGCAAAGTGTTTGCCAGAGAGCTGCATATGTTTCTGGAAAAGATCGACACCATCCGCTATCCCGGAGCTACACAGACACACCGGTTTGAGCCGGTACAGGAGAAAGATGCTGCGGTAGATGAGAAGGCAGCCTATCGAGAGAAAGAAAGCAGTGTGTCCGGGACAAACGCTGCGGTACCAACAGATGCAGATACCTATCATGAGAAGGAAGTCGCCATGGCAACGGAAGAAGCCGACGAGGGAAGCCTTCATCCCATGCTGTTGCAGTTTCTGGATGCAGAGACCTATGAAGAGCGTCTGAACATCCTGGAGCTGATGCATAACCGTAAGATCCTTACGGAGGATATGTTAAGAACCATGGCCATTACCCTTGATATCCAGCTGCCGGATAGTGACCCGGAAGATCAGTATGAGCAGGTACAATACGCCCTGAATACCCGGAAAAAGTTCGAGACCACAAGGCTTCGTTAACGTCTTTTTCGGTTACAGGGTATTGATCAGGAGAAGCAGGAGCCTGCCCGATCTATTTTCGGAGCGGGGGTTGAAAACAGGAACAGTTTGAAAGATAAGACAGAAGTATCCACGGAGAAATTAAAGGCACAGATCATCCCGCCTTTACGGAAGTGGTTTCAGGAAAACAAAAGAGAGCTTCCATGGCGCAGCGATCCTACACCCTATCATGTGTGGCTGTCGGAGATCATGTTACAGCAGACCCGTGTGGAAGCGGTGAAGGAATATTATGCCAGATTTTTACAAACTCTACCCACGGTGGAGAGTTTAGCAAAAGCACCGGAAGATCAGCTTTTAAAGCTATGGGAAGGACTGGGCTATTACAGCCGGGTACGCAACCTGCAGAAGGCGGCCAGAGTGTTGGAAGACCGTCAATATATCCTTCCCGATGAGAAGAAGCTGCTGCTGGAACTTCCGGGGATCGGAAGTTATACCGCAGGAGCCATTGCTTCCATCGCTTTTGGAAAGAAAGAGACGGCGGTGGACGGAAATCTGCTGCGGGTATTATCCCGCCTTCGGGAGGATCCGCGCTGCATTGACGAGCAGAAAACCAAAAGTGCGGTAGAAGCCGAACTTCTGGAGATCTATCCGGAAGAAGGCTGCGGAGACTGTAACCAGGCATTTATGGATCTGGGGGCTACGGTATGCGTTCCGGGCGGCGCACCGCTGTGCCACATTTGCCCGTTAAAGCCTTATTGCAAGGCGGGGCAAAAGGGTACCTGGAAGAATTATCCGGTACGGAAGGCCAAAGCAGGACGGAAGATCGAGGATCGTACCATTATCATTCTGGTGGATGAGGATAAGATCGCGCTGCATAAACGGCCGGACAAAGGTCTTCTTGCAGGCCTGTACGAATTCATCAATCTGGAAGGACATCTGACCCGTCAGGAGGTGCTTGACTACCTGGGGGCTTTCGGGTTAAAGTCCTTACGTGTGCGTAAGCTGGCAGATGCGAAACACATTTTCAGCCACATTGAGTGGCATATGATCGGATACGAGGTGAAGGCGGATGAGCTGGAACCTACCCGGGAGCGGGCACAAAAGGCCGGGCTTTTTTTTGCCGGGCACAGCCAGATCCGGGAGCAGTATCCTATCCCGTCGGCCTATGGGGCCTATCGCGACTATGTGCTGGAACAATCATAAACTTGAGACGGAGGAGTAAAAGTGAAGCTTTTATCATTCGCAGTACCTTGCTATAACTCTGAAAATTATATGAGAAAGTGCATCGATTCCCTGCTGCAGGGAGGAGATGAGGTGGAGATCCTCATCGTGGATGACGGATCCAAGGATCAGACCGCCGATATTGCCGATGATTACGAGAAGAAGTATCCCGGCATCTGTAAGGCCATTCATAAGGAAAACGGTGGACACGGTTCCGCTGTGAACAGTGGTCTGGAGCATGCCACCGGTTTGTTTTTCAAGGTGGTGGACAGTGATGACTGGGTAAGTAGCAGTGCCTATGAGGAGATCTTAAGAGTGTTGCATCAGTTTGCCGGCAGTGATCAGGTGCTGGATATGCTCATCAGTAACTTTGTTTACGATAAGGTGGCAGAGGATAAGCATAAGGTCATGCGTTATAAGCACGCCCTTCCTGAGAATCGCCTGTTTACCTGGAATGAGGTAAAGCATTTCCGCAAGGGACAGTACATCCTCATGCATTCCGTGATCTATCGTACCAAGCTGCTGAAGGATGCAGGCTTAAAGCTTCCCGAGCATACCTTCTATGTAGATAACATTTATGTGTTTGAACCCATGCTTGGCGTTAAGAACATGTATTATCTGGATGTGAACTTCTATCGTTATTTCATCGGAAGAAGCGATCAGTCCGTGAATGAGAAGATCATGATCTCCCGTATCGATCAGCAGATCAAGGTCAATAAGCTGATGTATGATTTCTTCGTAGTACATAAGCCGCAGATCGCAGCCAACCGGAAGCGTTACAGCTATATGTACAATTACCTGGAGATCATTACCGCTATCTCCTCGATCCTCCTGGCCATCGAAGGAACTCCGGAAGCACTGGAGAAACGGAAGGCTCTCTGGGACTACCTGAAGGAGAAGGATGCCGTCCTGGCGGTGAAGCTGCGTCACGGATTTATCGGTGCTTATACCAATCTTCCGGGCAGAGGCGGGCGAAAGATTTCTGTAGAAGGCTATAAACTGGTGCGGAGATTCTTTAACTTTAACTGATATCTCATGGATCCTGCTTTTTGCTACTCCCTGAAAAACAGGAACATTTCATTTTGCTTCTCTCAGAAAAACAGGAAAAATTTTAAAATTTATGTTTATGAGGGATTTGTGGGTAATTATTAAGTTTTATATGGACGTTTATTCATTTTGAGGTCCATAACGATTGACGAAAGTTTGCGAAAGTGTTTGAAAGAGCCTTGACGAGCGGATTTTCAGTATGTGAATAAAGATACAAAAACATGTCTTTCCATGGCGGACATCCATTCGCTGTGGCTTGACAGTGTCTGTTTTAGATAATAAAATAGGCATGTTTAGGACTTGAATAATTATGATTTTGTTAGAAAGAGTGCAGTAAGGCGCTTACTGTACTCTTTTTTTCTCGTTAGTTTGTATGTTACGGAACCCGTATAAGGATGATTATGATCATCGACCGGAAGTGAATAGACGTGGGCGGTTTGTGGATCGCTTCTATTATAAGGGAGATCTTTATAAGCTTCCGTTTGACGGAAAGCAGAAGAAACGGACCGTGGTAGTGAGCCTTTTATTTTTCCTGCTGTTCATTGGTCTGTGGGTGCTCCAGGGACTGATCAATCAGGCGTCCTCCCGCGTACTGTGGGTGCTGGTTCCCTATATGTTTATCCTGCTTCCTGCTTTATATATGGGACTGGGGATCGCGGAATATGCTTTTTCCCATAACCCCATGCGCAGAGAGGAATACGAGAAGGGACTGGAGCGTATGAAACATTCGGTTCTGGGTGTGATGATCTTCTCTGTGATCAGCATGATCTGTGAGATCCTGTACCTGATCCTCAGGGCCGGACAGTATGAATGGAAGAGTGAATTATTGTTTTCCATTTTTTATCCATTCCTCATTGGAGCGGGAATCTTATTCGGAAAATATTATGACCGCACCTTCTCCGGCATCACCATGGAAAAGGTGGAGCTGGAAAATGAATAGGATGTTTTCTTCCTATATCAACAGGAAGTTAACATAAATCATATCTTATAAGGAGGATATTATGAAAAGAGCTAAGAAATTCCTGGCATTAATGCTTGCCGGGGCAATGACTGTATCTTTAGCTGCTTGTGGCGCTGCTGAGCAGACTGCTGAGACAACCGCTGCTACAACTGCAGAGACTACAGCTGAAAGCGTTGCAGAAGAGACTACTGTAGAAGAAGCTTCTAACAGTGACACTCCTCTTGTGATCGCTGCAGATGATTTCTCTGAGAAATTCAGCCCGTTCTTCTCTAACAGTGTACCTGATACCAATGTTCAGGCTATGACACAGGTATTACTGCTGGGTAACGACCGTGCAGGAGAGATCGTTTACAATGGTATTGAAGGTGAGACAAAGTCCTGGAACGGTACGGATTACTTCTATCAGGGAGCATCCGATTGTACTGTTACCGAGAATGAGGACGGAACAGTATTATATGAGTTCAAGCTGCGTGATGATCTGGTTTTCTCTGATGGAGAGCCTGTAACCGCAGATGACGTGATCTTCACCATGTATGTATATCTGGATCCTTCCTATGATGGTGCTACCTCTCTTTACTCTCTGCCGATTCAGGGTATCGAAGAGTACAGAAGCGGTGCAGAACCTCTTTGGAAAGTACTGTAC
The DNA here is from genome assembly GCA_024683155.1 of Lachnospiraceae bacterium. Lineage (GTDB taxonomy): Bacteria > Bacillota > Clostridia > Lachnospirales > Lachnospiraceae > JAILDL01. Next base: position 40,108 of record JAIKYN010000121.1, read on the forward strand.
AACAACGGCGCTGACAACACAGACTTCAGCCTCTATACAGAAGAGCAGCAGAAGCAGTTCTTCGAGACAGATCTGCCTGCAGCAGGTGCTGCTTTCGCACAGGATATCACAGATTACTGTGTCGCAAACTATGCAGATTACTTTGACGCAAGCGTTTCCAGTGATGTAGCAAATGCTATGACACTGTGGGGCTATGGCGCCATCGAAGAGGGTGTACTGACTGCTCCCTCCGGAAAGACATGGGATCTGGCAACCGCTGAACCTACTACCGCTGAGTGGTGGGAGGAAATCCTGGCTGCATATGATAATGATATCGTAACAGCTACCGATACCGAGAAGGCTAACGTTACCTTCACAGAACTTCTGGATCCCAGTTACCTGAACACAGTTGAGACCGGCGCTTCCGCTGATCATGTAACAGGTATCACTAAGGTAGACGATTACACCGTAGATGTACTGTTAACCGAAGTAGATGCAACTGCTATCTATAACTTAGGCGTATATATCACACCGCTTCATTATTATGGTGATAAGTCTCTGTATGACTATGACAATAACCAGTTCGGTTTTGTAAAGGGTGATCTTTCTTCCGTACGTGCCAAGACCACAGTTCCCATGGGCGCAGGTCCTTACAAGTTCGTGAAGTATGAGAACAAGACCGTCTACATGGAAGCAAACGACCTGTATTACAAGGGTGCTCCCAAGACCAAGAATCTGCAGTGGAAGGTTACCTCTTCTCCTGATAAGACTCCCGGTGTTGTTCAGGGTACCATCGATATCTCCGATCCTTCCGCATCTAAGGATGCTCTGGCGCAGATCGCAGGCGAGAACAGCAACGGAGAGATCTCCGGTGATAAGCTGACCACTGTTCTGACCGATACAAGAGGATACGGTTACATTGGTATGAACTCCCAGAACGTTAAGGTTGGCGATGATGGCTCCAGCGAAGAGTCCAAGGCTCTGAGAAAGGCCATTGCAACCGTTCTGTCCGTATATCGTGATGTCGTTATTGATTCCTACTATGGCGAAGCTGCATCCGTTATCAACTATCCTATTTCCAATACTTCCTGGGCAGCTCCTCAGGCATCCGATCCTGACTATGAGATCGCATTCTCCAAGAATGTAGATGGTGAGCCGATCTATACTGATGGTATGAGCCAGGAGGAGAAGGAAGCAGCAGCTCTTGAAGCAGCACTTGGCTTCTTCGAGGCAGCAGGATACACCGTAGAAGATGGCAAGGTTACTGCAGCTCCTGCAGGTGCTGAGATGAGCTATGAAGTACTTATCGGTGGTTCCGGACAGGGTGATCATCCTTCCTTCGGTATCTTAACCGCAGCAAGCGAAGCTCTGAAGACCATCGGCTTTGATCTGGTTGTAACTGACCTTTCCGATTCTTCTCAGCTCTGGTCCGCAACCGAGGGTGGTACCGCTGATCTTTGGTGTGCTGCATGGCAGACAACCATTGATCCTGATATGTTCCAGATCTATCACAGTGAAGGTGGTTCTGCATATATGTACAGAATCTATTCTTCCGAGCTGGATGAGCTGGTAGAAGCAGGCAGAACCAATACCGATCAGGCATACAGAAAGGCTATCTATAAGGAAGCTCTTGACTTTGTTGTTGATTACGCAGTCGAGATCCCTGTATATCAGAGACAGGATCTGACCCTGATCAGCACAGAGAGAGTAAAGGTAGATTCCATCTGCCCTGATATGACAACTTATTACAGTTACTTAGACGAGATCGAAACAGTGGAAATGAACTGATCCGGTTCGTTTAACAGGAAATGAATTCGTCAGCTGTCCATTTTTGACGGACAGCTGGCGATTATTCTTGTAAAAAGCATTTCGTGAGGAGAAGAGGAGGATCCTCTTCTTGCCACGAAATGATTTTTTCTGCAAGAAAGCAGGTAAGGAGTAGTTTTAAATGAAGAAGTTTATTTTGAAGCGACTGTTGATATCGGTCGTACTGCTATTCTTCGTATCGCTGATCATTTATGCCATCATGCGTTGTATGCCTATGTCTTACGTGGAGACACAGGCGATGGCTCTTGCTACCAGACCCGGTGCCAAGAGTTATGAAGAATGGGTAAAGCAGCTGAATGCACAGTATGGTTTGGACGTAGGTGTCATTCAGGGTTATTTTATCTGGGCCTCGAAAGCGATCCGCCTGGAATTTGGTGATTCCTGGTATTGGAATCAGCCGGTTCTGACAAAGTTCCAGAATGTGATCTGGTATTCCTTTTTCCTGGGACTGGTCACCTTCATGATCGAGATCGCCATTGCGATTCCTGCCGGTATTTCCGCAGCAAAGAAGCAGTATTCCATGACGGATTATACCGTGACCGTTATTGCGCTTCTGGGTATTTCCCTTCCCAGTTTCTTCTTTGCTACGATCTTAAAGTATGTATTTTCCGTAAAGCTCGGCTGGTTTGATCTATACGGTATCGTTGGACGTATGCACGAAAATATGACACCGATCCAGCAGCTGGGCGATATCATCTGGCATATGGTGCTGCCCGTGGTGACCATTTCCGTGGTCAGCATCGGTGGTCTCATGCGTTATACCCGTACCAATATGCTGGAAGTTCTGAATTCCGATTATATCCGTACTGCACGGGCCAAGGGTGTCAGCGAGAAGAAGGTGGTCAATCACCATGCATTCCGTAATACCCTGATCCCCATCGTTACCTTACTGGGTGGTTCCCTTCCCGGTCTGTTCAGTGGTGCCATGATCACAGAGACCCTGTTCCAGATCCCCGGGATCGGCTATACCTCATATGTAAGTATCATGCAGGGCGATATTCCTTTTGTTATGTTCTATATGGTGTTCCTTGCGGTCCTTACGCTGACGGGTAATCTTATTGCGGATATCCTGTATGCGGTGGTTGACCCGAGAGTCAGAGTAAGTTAGGAGGGAGCGCTGCAATGTCTGAAGTAAACACAAAACAAACTGAGAAAAAACTGGATGATGTCACCCGTGTGCGTGTATTGTCTCCCGGAATGATGGTAGCCAAGCGATTCTTCCGGAATAAGCTGGCAATCGTAGGACTGGTGATCATTGCCTGTATGTTCATCTTTTCCTTTATCGGAGGTATGCTGATCCCTTACTCACAGAGTCAGGTATTCTACACCACCACCGAGATGCGAAAAGATTATGCCGGAGCAACCGAGATCGATCAGTTCCAGTTCCAGCTGGGAGAAGGTGCAAGTCTTCCCAAAGATATTTATTCCAAGATGATCCTGGCCGATATGCAGGGGGATTCTGTGATCGAGACCAAAGACGGTACGATCCTGGGTGCCGAAAAGGTAGGCGATAAGATGTACATCCTGTACAGCCTTACCGAGACCAAAGGCGGTGCGGACGTACTGAAGGCATATAAAGCCCTGGAAAAAGGAGAGAGCACCATTGAAGCCGGTGGCAAGATCTATTTCTTTGCCGGTAAAGACGATGCCCCCATTCCTACCTTCTATGAAGGAGAGAAGATCGCTACGGCATCCCAGATGTCCTTTACGGCTTATGCGGCAGATATGACCATGTCTCTGGATTTCTGTGAGATGGCCCTGCGTGCTTTAGGCAGCAATATGACCGGTTTTGAAGCAGACGGTGTCACCTATTCCATGGAAGTGGAAGAGGGCAGCGCACTGGTTACTGCAGCCGGTGAAGAGTATTGCTTTATTTCCAATATGAATTTTAATGCCATCGGTTCCGATGTTTATCTGACACCGGATTACAAGCTGACGGCTCTGGAAGCCATTGAAAATGGCGATGCTTCTTTTGTCTATGCAGATGCGGAAGGCAATGAAGTAGAATATGAGATCGAAAATAAGAACGGTCAGTACACCATTAAGCGTTTTGAAGAGACCAAGGTGATAGCAACCTATGAAGCTCCTTCCAAAGAGCACATCTTCGGAACCGATGCCAATGGTATGGACCTTCTGGCCCGTCTCATGTACGGTGGTCGTATTTCCCTGTCCATCGGTTTTGTGGTTGTATTTATTGAAGTATTCATTGGTATGATCATGGGTGGTATTGCCGGATACTTCGGCAAATGGGTGGATAACCTGATCATGCGTATCGTGGATGTGATCTACTGTATTCCTTCCATTCCGTTGTATATGATCCTTGGTTCCATCATGGATTATTACAAAGCAAGCTCCACCGTTCGTATCTATGTACTGTGTATCGTAATGGGTGCCCTGGGATGGGCCGGTATTGCACGTATCGTTCGTGGCCAGATCCTTTCTCTTCGCGAGCAGGAATTCATGGTAGCGGCAGAGGCAACCGGAATCAGTACCTATCGCCGGATCTTCAAGCATTTGATCCCTAACGTAGTACCGCAGCTCATCGTCTTTGCAAGTATGGGACTGGGTGAGGTTATCCTGGCAGAGGCAACCTTAAGCTTCCTGGGACTTGGTATCAAATATCCGGCAGCAAGCTGGGGAAGTATCATCAATGCGGTAAACGATTCCTTCGTTATGACCAACTATCTGTTTGTATGGATCCCTGCAGGTCTCTTTATCCTGCTGACGGTATTGGCATTTAACTTTATCGGTGACGGTCTGAGAGATGCATTTGACCCTAAGATGAAGCGCTGATACGAAGGAACATACGTAAATTCCTTTCCAATATCCCCCGGGGATAGAAAGGGCAGGAACCTGACGTTGTACGAAACAAGGTATAGAAAGAAAGACAGAGACAATGGCTGAGAAGAATTATATTTCCGCGAAAGAGTCGCGGGCAATCGCAAAGAAGAATCGTAAGATCACTTCGGAGATCGAAAAGAAACGGAACCGGAAGCATATCCCCGAGTCCGAATATGTAACCAGGATGAAGAACGAGGAGAACTGTGTGGAGTTTGATAACGTACACACCTTTTTCTTTACCGATATCGGAACTGTAAAGGCTGTAAACGGCGTAAGCTTTGAGGTTCCCCAGGGTAAGACCGTGGGGATCGTAGGAGAGTCCGGCTGCGGTAAATCCGTCACCAGTCTTTCTCTGATGCAGCTGGTACAGAGACCTTCCGGACAGACCGTAGAAGGTGAGATCCGATTTAATATGGGCGACGGAAAGGCTTATAACATCGTTAATACCCCTACTTCCGAAATGCAGAAGCTTCGCGGTAATCAGATGTCCATGATCTTCCAGGAGCCGATGACCAGTCTGAATCCGGTCTTCAGGATCGGCGCTCAGGTGGATGAAGTCATTACCCTTCATAATCCCACCATGACGAAGGAAGATGTTAAGAACCGTACCATGGAGATGCTGCAGATGGTTGGTATTGCCAACAAAGAGGGCGTATATGCCATGTATCCTCATGAGCTTTCCGGTGGTATGCGTCAGCGTATCATGATCGCCATGGCGCTGGCATGTAATCCCAGACTGATCATTGCAGATGAGCCTACCACTGCACTGGATGTTACCATTCAGGCACAGGTGCTGGATCTTCTCCGTAATCTGAAAGATAAGATCAACAGCTCCATTATGCTGATCACACATGACCTGGGCGTGGTAGCAGAGATGGCGGACTATGTAGTTGTAATGTATGCAGGTCGCGTGGTGGAAAAAGGTACTGCACAGGAGATCTTCAAGAATCCACAGCATCCTTACACCATCGGTCTTATGAATTCCAAACCTGTGGTTGGAAAACATGTAGAGGAGCTTTACAGCATTCCCGGAAATGTACCCAATCCCATTAACATGCCGGATTATTGCTATTTCAAGGATCGTTGCGAGATGTGCGTAGAAGCATGTAACGGAGAATATCCCGGCGTATATAAGCTGTCGCCTACACATGAGGTCAGCTGCTGGAGACACTTTGCGAAGGGAGGGAACAACTAATGGCAGAGATGGATAACATATTAGAGGTTTCCCACCTGAAAAAATATTTCCCCATCAAGGGAGGCTTCTTCGGGGGCGTTACCGGACAGGTAAAAGCAGTAGATGATGTTTCTTTTTCCATAAAGCGCGGTACGACCATGGGTCTGGTAGGAGAATCCGGCTGCGGTAAGTCCACCACCGGGCGTACCATTTTAAGACTGCTGGAAAAGACGGACGGAACCATTCTCTTTAACGGAGAAGATGTCAATAAGAAGGATAAGAAGGAGCTGCAGGAACTGCGTACCAAGATGCAGATCATTTTCCAGGATCCTTATTCCTCTTTATCTCCCAGACTTCCCGTAGGTGAGATCATCGGAGAAGCAGCAAGAGAGCATAAGATCGTTCCGGACAGCGAATATGAGGATTATCTTTCCGAGATCATGAAGGAATGTGGTCTTCAGGAATATTACAAGGATCGTTATCCCCACGAATTTTCCGGCGGACAGAGACAGCGTATCTGTATTGCCAGAGCTTTGGCTCTGAATCCGGAATTCGTCGTATGCGATGAGCCTGTATCCGCACTGGATGTATCCATTCAGGCACAGATCATCAACCTGCTGAAGAAGTTACAGCAGGAGAGAAAGCTTACCTATCTGTTTATCTCCCATGATCTGTCCGTGGTAGAGCATATTTCCGATACCGTAGGTGTTATGTATCTGGGATCTTTGGTGGAAACCGGAAAGACAGAAGATATTTTTGCAAATCCTCTGCATCCTTATACCAAGGCACTGTTTTCGGCAATTCCCATGCCGGATCCGGACATTAAGAAAGAACGTATCCTGTTGCAGGGGGATATTCCTTCTCCCGCCAATCCGCCGGCTGGTTGTAAGTTCCATACCAGATGTGCGCAGTGCATGGAGATCTGTAAGAGTCAGGCTCCTGTTAAGAAGGATATGGGGAACGGACATTGTGTATGTTGTCATCTGTATGATGATAAATAAAAAACGACCGCGGAATTGGTTCCGCGGTCATTTTCATGCAAGGTTTTAATTCATCTTATCCGGTCATCCGGATCATACGGTTGAGAGGTCCCATTCCTCGTAAATCTTGGGTACATCACTGATCAGTCGTTTTGTATAGGCTGCCTTCGGATGAATGATCACTTCCTCCGCTTCGCCGGATTCCACAAACTTGCCATGTTCCATAATATAAACCTTATCTGAGATCTTGTATGCCAGACCGATATCATGTGTGATGAAGATAACGGTCATATTGATCTCATCACGCAGCTTGGTCAGCATGTCCAGGATCGTAGATCTGCTGCAGGCATCGATCATGGATGTGGGCTCGTCTGCTAAGAGGATCTTCGGCTTTAAAAGGAAGATCCGGGCGATCATCAGACGCTGCTGCTGTCCGCCGGATAGTTCGAACGGGTATTTGTTCGTCAGTTCTTCAAACTTCAGGTTAACGAAGCTGCAGGCTTCCGTCATCATTTCCACCTTCTG
>JAIKYN010000127.1 GCA_024683155.1 Lachnospiraceae bacterium
TTATAATTATTATTCCTCCAAGAAATGGGGACGCTCTGACAGCTATGATCTGACCATCAACAGCGCCATCCTTGGTCTGGAAGGTTCCGCTAATCTGATCATTCAGTTTGTTGAGGATTTTGAAAAAGCCGGTGCAACCCGGGCAACCTTCCGTAATAACTGAAACTAAAAAGCCCTGAGAGTAGCTAAAACAGTAGCAAAAAGGCTCTCAGGGCTTAATATTTCGATATCCAACTATTCGCAAAAGGCGAGTTTAACGAACAGTCTATGGCGGATTTATTAGATGTTACTTGCAGTAACTATTTGTAGCAATGCCAGAACTGTGAATCGATTTTTACAGCGATTTCACCCTGTTCCTTGATCATGGATCTGAATACATCAAGAATCCCGGTTCGATCCGAGGTCAAAAGCTTATCCTGGGCTTCATAGGTTTTCAGAAGCTTTTCAAATAATTCATCCGCATCTGAATAATGCCAGGTATTGGATAACGGAACGGATTCCACCGCGGAGAAATATTTTTCCAGCAGTGCCTGCAGTTCATTTCGTTCCTTGATCTGATCCTGCAGAATCTCATCGATAAAATCGGTTTTGACGCCTGCTTTTGTGAGGATATCCTTAAAGAAATAATGCCACTTGGATACAGAGCCTCCGGTACAGGAGAAAAATCCATCCTCTGAAAGGACCTGGCTGGCTCGCCGGATCAAAGCTTCTTCGTTTTTAAGCTGGAAATACAGATAATGAGCAATGATCAGTCCGTACTTTTCATTTTCATGAATGCGGTCCCAGGTGGAAGCATCTTCCAGATCGCTGAATGTTATAGAAATAGAAACTCCGTCCGGTAAGGCGTTCTTATTCTCTGTTAAAAAACTGTCAAAGTTATCTGCCCAGCTTCCGTGAATATCATATCCAAATATCGTGGTATCTTGCGGTATATCCGTCCAGTTATTGCGCCAGAGCTTGGAAAATCCGCATCCAAGGTCCAGTATCTTTTCCCCTTTTACAATATTTAAGGATTTAAAGATCTTTACATACCAGTCTTCTTCCTGTCCGGTATGAGCCAGTGCATCCCAGTGGCGTTCATCCGCTTTCTGATCCAGGCCAACATTCTGTACGATATTGGCAACATCGTCCCAATCAATAGAACCATCTTTTCGTTCCAGGGTACGCCGGATGGCTGCGATAACCTTATCGATCTGATAACGCTTCTCTTCCATTGTTTTAAGCTGGATCTGCAGAGCATCTTCTACATTTTTTGCCTTTCCCTCCGTGAGATTATCACGGATCTCTTCCAGCGAAAAGCCGATCTGCTTAAGCGCAACGATCTTTTCCAGGATCTGTAAGGCTGCTTTGTCGTAAAGCCTGTAATTTCCCTCCGAATAATCGGTAGGTTTGAGAAGGCCCTTCTCGTCATAGAGACGAACCGCCTTCTGAGAAACGCCGGCTTTCTTTGCGATTTCTCCGGATGTCATTTTTTTGTCCATGGTTGGAACCTCCTTTTTCTTTCTAAAACCACCTTAATGGGTTCCCCAAGGGCAGGGTCAACACATTATTTTTATGTTTTTTTTATTCCGAACCTTGTGCTTTATAGGCACTTGTATCGATACCGATTTCCCGAAGCATCTTTTCGCCCATTTGGAACATCATCTTGAAGGCTTGTTCCTTCGGTAATTTGTAACTGTCGAACATCATCATCAGTGCCAGTCCGTGGGTATAGATCACCGTATCTCTTACAGCTTCCCCAACCTTATCGGCAGGAACCTGAAACTGCCGGGCAAGAAGCCTGGCTGCACCTTCATCGAATTGTGCGGAAAATATACTGTTATCTCCATGGATGGATTCCCCAATGGTTTCCATGGGATCATCCACATTGGTAAAACGGAACACATTGGGGTGATCACAGGCGATGGTCAGATACTGCACGCCTGTGGCATAAAATGCTTCAAAAGCATCTTTTCCGCGCATGGCATTTTCCATGGAATCATAAAGCCTGTGTCCGGCATAAAAATACAGTTCCTTCTTAAGTTCCGTCATACTGCCGAACAGCCAGGAAACAGGCTGTGTGGAACAACCTAATTTTGCAGCAATGGATTTGATACCTACGGCGCCAATGCCGCCTTCATCCAGTAAGGAAAAAGCTGCTTCCAGCACCATTTCTTTTGTGATCTTAGCTTTTCGTCCCATTTATACCTCATTCATAGGGTTTGTAATCCAGCGGCTCTTTACAGCCCCAGCTTTTAGCAAACCTGTTAAATCCTTTTTTGGCAAAGGTCTGAAAGATCAGGCTCAGCATCCACCGGACATATGCAGGAAACACTTCCGGTCCGGTAAATGAACGGCAGGTGTCGGATAAAAAATTCCCTTGTTTGCCAAATTCACGCCCCATATTTTCATAAGGGCCGGTGACTTTTTTTCTTTGTTCTTCCCCCAATAATCTTATACTGAAATTATCGCCTTTTACAAGGGTCCCGCCATATTCACATCCAAGCCTTCCTGCCAGCTTTTCCAGATAGGCTTCCCCGCATCTTAGCTGGATCCCTTCCGCGAATCCGCTTTGTAGGATAAATGAAAGCCTTACTTTGTCCTCTCTATGATGTAAAGTTTCCAGGAATTCCATAAGCAGCCCGGGAATGCATTCTACATACAAAGGTAAAGCGATCAAAATATTTTCATTCTGATAATAGGCTTCACGGATCGCATCCCATTGCCTGCGGTCCGATATTTCATACTGTTCAAAGGTTGTACCGTTTTCACACATGCCCTTTGTAAATTCTTCCAGGATCTTGTCCGTATTGCTGAATTGTTTTACACGAGGACTTCCGTTGATGATCATTACATGCATGCTATGGCCTCCTTCATTGTTTCAACCGGAAATGCGCCAAGCGATCGGCTGCCGAAATTCAGAGCCGCTCGTTTATTCCAACGTTCCAGGTACTCCCGGTCACCATCTCCTGTATAGATGATACCGATATCCGTTTTTTGTTTATAACGCATAATATGACGCATCTGTTTACCGGAAAACTTAAGGTACATGGTTGCAACGGGTAAGATACGATCATAGATATTCTTTCCTTTATGATCTAAAAAGCCCCAGGCGGTGTCTGAGATCACCCACAGCTGATCGGCATGGATGATCTTCTTCAAAATGAATTCATAGTCATCTTTGATGGAACAAACACCGGGTGTTTTTAACCAACAATGATTGCAACCGGCACATGGATGAATATTCATTTTCCCGGCTTCAATGATCTCTGCTTCTTTCCCGGTATCCTGAATGAAAGCCCGGACCTGACGGGATATTTCTTGATCGGTGGTTGTATTTATGATCAGTATCATAGGATTCCTCCTTTAGAATTTAATATAAATTAGTTTATATAAACATGTTTATATTAATCTGAAAGATCTGATTTGTCAATATATTGAAAGAATTTATCTTCAAAGATCTGATTCGAAAAGAACCAATCCTAAATAAACAAAAAACTCCTTCTTTAATAGGCATCCGTTATTTCGAACACCTATTGGAGAAGGAGTCTTACATTACTTATGAAAGATTTAAGATAGCACCGCTACTCTTCTGCTTTCCTTTATCTCCAAACAAGCCAGAGGAATACATATCCACCAATGACAGCGGCCAGCGTAAAAGGAATGCCGATCCGGGTAAAGTCAGAGAACTTCACTTCATAACCCTCTT
>JAIKYN010000128.1 GCA_024683155.1 Lachnospiraceae bacterium
ATAAAACATAAGGCGTTATATCCACTGTGGATATAACGCCTTTTCTTATTTTAGTGACTCCATTTTAACACTTAATCTACTTTGTAAAAAGATTGAAAGCGGTCTTCCATGAACTGCCGTACATTTTCTGCTTCGGTACGATCCTCGGGGAAATGTAAGTGCTCTGCCACATATCCCGTAAGTTCGTGAAAGTAGTCATACATAAGGAAAAGCTTCTCCCACATATCTTCGTAGGTGCCGGAAGCAAAGATCGCCATAAAGCGCTGCATCTCTTCTTCCGTAAGGTATTTTTTCAGATACTTGCAATTGGCACCGGTGGTTACCTGAAAATCATGCTCCAGGCCGATCTTCCAGTTCAGCATCTTCAGAAGCATGTTCATCATGTATTCTTCCATGATGCGTCTGGCATAGTAGAATTCATGGCGGCATAATCCCTTGGTGGCATAGTTGCTCACCCAGCGGAATTCATTTACGGTACCGAAGAATTCGAATGCGGAAGGTTTCCGGATATAGAAGGCTTCGTTTGTGGTAATGTCCTTCAGCTGCGGGAAATGATCTTTGTTGATCAGTACCTTCCGGGGCTCTCTAAATTCCAGCTGTTTCTCCATATGACATACATCTGTAAAGGTCAGGTCGATGCGATTGCCATCCTTAAACTGGGTAAGAAAGGCAAAATTCGCCCGTCCTTCATAATCATAGGGATGGGCATAATAATCTTCGGGAAGCTGCTGGATGAGGATATCTCCGAAGCGCTTCATATAGTCATGATCTTTGGAAAATTCCCGGATATCCTTCACAAAAAAAGTGACATCAAAATCCGAAAAGGTATCGTGAACCGCGCCGGGCGTCACACCGGAACCTTCCAGGGTGACTGCACGGATCCGGTCATCGTCCTGTCCGGTCTGCAGGATCCGTTCATAGAGTTCTTTGTAAGTAGCCATGGTTTACCTCAAGGTGTAAAGAATTATCAAACATGCATTGGTCTGCAGGGAAATACTCAGGATCTTGCCGTAACGGGAATCTCCTCCATTATATGGGGGATCTTGCATTTTACCTTGCCCTGGTATTTGACGGAAAGGTAACTTGCAAACGCCCTGGGATCGGCACTGTTATCCGCAAACATATCCCAGTGTCCGGGAAGGATCAGACGGGAGCCGCTTTCTGCAGCAAAATCGGCCGCTTCCTGATAGGTCATGTTGCCGATACAGTTCCTTGCATAGCGCTCCGCGTCCCGTCCGTTAATGGGCAGGAGCTGGGCATCAATGGGACCAAAAGAGGTTACCTTCCCCAGCATGCCTTCGTAGCGCAGGGTATCTCCGGCGTGGTGGATGCGCACCCCGTTTCCCTCGATGATGTACTGAAGACAGGGATAGAGGCCGGTTTGCGGATCCTGATCCAGGAATTCGTGGGCAGCTGCAATGGCGTGAATGGTGATATCGCCCACCTGCAGAGTCTCTCCGTCATTCATACCCTTGGCGTTTCCCTTGACCACACCGTCCGCAAGGACCGCTTTTCCGTGTGCACGGGGGAAAATAAAGGTGGCCTTTGGATTGATCTGTGCCCAACATTTCCAGGAGTCGTGATCCATATGATCCAGGTGATCATGGGTACCCAGGATAAGATCCACGTCGGTAAGCTCGTCCATGGGAATGGGAGGGGGCGTTCTGCGTGTCTCCAGGGGACTGGCATAATAATCGATGCTCAGTAAGGTGGTGCCCATTTTTATCAGTAAGCCCATCTGGCCCAGCCACCACATGGATGCGGAGCCGTAGGGTGTTTCTTTTTCTCGGATGGATGATAGGATCGGATTCATAACATTAGACCTCCTGCAGAAGAACCGGGGAAATGTCCGGCTGGTTTCAAAAGTTACCTTCATTGTAGCACGGCCGGAAGGGAACAAAAAAGAGGCTCTCCCATGACAGGAGAGCCTCTGTGTAATGACGATTTCAGATTGCAGGTGAGAGAACGGATCCTCTCGTCAAACCTCTTACATCAGCTTCTTGAACATCTCGCGGAACTGCTCAAGACTTGCAGGTCTGGGATTGCCGGGTGCGCAGGCATCTGCTGCTGCGGACTCGCACAGGAAGTCCAGATCTTCTTCTTTCAGCTTGTCCAGCTTGGTAGGGATTCCTACATCTACGGACAGCTGACGAACTGCATCGATGGCTGCCTTACGATAGGTTGCCTGATCCATGCCGGTGGTATCTACGCCCAGCGCTTCAGCAACATACTTAAACTTCTCGCCGGTGCACTCTGCGTTGAATTCCATAACGATGGGAAGCATCATAGCACAAGCTACGCCGTGAGGAGTGTCATAAACAGCACCCAGGGTGTGCGCCATGGAGTGAGCGATACCAAGACCTACGTTGGAGTAAGCCATAGCGGTTACGTACTGAGCAAGAGCCATACCTTCCCGTCCGTCGGGATCGTTGTTTACAGCCTTACGCAGGTTAGCACCGATGAGCTTGATGGCTTCCAGATTCAGAGTATCGGAAAGTTCCCATGCTGCGCCGGTGGTGTAACCTTCGATAGCGTGAGTCAGTGCATCCATACCGGTGGAAGCGGTGAGGCCCTTGGGCATGGAGCTCATCATATCGGGATCGACAACCGCGATATCAGGGATATCATTAGGGTCCACACAAACGAACTTACGCTTCTTCTCCACATCGGTGATAACGTAGTTGATGGTGGATTCTGCACCGGTTCCGCCTGTGGTGGGAACGGCGATGGTAAATACGGTACGCTTCTTGGTAGGAGCTACACCTTCCAGAGAGCGAACATCTGCGAATTCAGGGTTGTTGATGATGATACCGATGCCCTTACCGGTATCCATGGAAGAACCGCCACCGATGGTGATCATGAAATCAGCGCCGGACTCCTTAAAGGCTGCCACACCGTGCTGAACATTCTCAATGGTGGGGTTGGGCTTAATGTCAGAGTACAGAGTGAAAGGAATGTTGTTTTTCTCAAGAAGATCGGTAACCTTTGCTGTTACCCCAAACTTTACCAGATCCGGATCGGAAGCAACGAATGCTTTCTTTAATCCTCTGGAAGCGATGATGCCGGGAATCTCGTTGATCGCCCCATGTCCATGATAAGAGATCCCGTTTAATACAAAACGATTTACTGCCATGCTATACCTCCTTGGGTTTTTTATTTTAGACAATTCAGCTAAAAAACCGAACTTGCCAACACACTATTCTAATTATACCAGTTAATGATTGAAAATCTAATTGATTTGGAAAGATATTTAGGCTTTTTCGACCATATTGGAAAAAGCGGAAGATTGTTTATAATGAAGAAAGATCCATGTAGTAAAAAACGGAATGAAGCGAGGCAGCTATGACCATACAGCAGATGAAATACGTGATCGAAGTGGCAGAGCGGGGATCCATGAATGAAGCGGCAAGATCGCTGTTTATTTCCCAGCCCAGCCTTTCGGAGAATATCAAAGAGATCGAGAAGGAGCTGGGGATCACCATCTTTGCCCGGAATAACCGTGGGATTACCCTGACGACGGAAGGGCGGGAATTTATCGGATATGCCAGACAGGTGCTGGAGCAGTACCGGCTCATGGAAAACCGTTATACGGCAAACCAGGATAATCTGAAGAAGTTCTATGTATCCGGCCAGCATTATACCTTTGCGGTGGAGGCCTTCTCCCGTGTGATCAAGAAAGAGGGCATCGATGCCTATGATTTTGCGTTCTATGAGACCCGTACCTACGAGGTGATCATGGATGTGAAGAATATGCGCTCCGAGATCGGTGTGCTGTATCTTAATGATTTTAACGAGAAGGTGCTGACGGCGGATATCAAGGAGAACAATCTGGAGTTTACCGAGTTGTTTTCCTGCAAGACCTATGTGTATATGAGTGCATCCCATCCTCTTGCAAACAAAGACAAGATCTCTTTCCGGGAACTGGACGGTTATCCTTGTCTGTCCTTTGATCAGGGCGATAAGAATTCCTTCTACTATGCGGAAGAAGTGTTCAGTACCTATCCTTATAAGAAGATCATCCATATCAATGACCGTTCCACGGCTCTTAACATGATGACCATATTAAACGGCTTTACCCTGTGCTCCGGTGTGATCTGTGAGGAATTAAACGGTGAAGGTTATATCGCCATTCCCCTGGACTCTGACGAGCGGATGCGTATCGGATATGTGAAGCGTGCAGACAGTAAATTAAGCGATATTGCAAAGAAATACATTAAGGAGCTGAAACATTACGGCTCTGTATTGCACTAGAAATTATCCGGGGTTTTATGTGATAAAAGAGCCCGGATGCGTTGGCATCAGAAGAGGAAACCATGAGTTTATATGCCATCGGAGATCTGCACCTGCATTTCTCCACAG
>JAIKYN010000130.1 GCA_024683155.1 Lachnospiraceae bacterium
GCGCAAAAATCAAAGACTGAAAGAAGCTTATAAAGCGGAAGAGCAGCTGCTGCATGCCTGTCGTCTGGAAGCACCGGAAGAAGTGCTGGGTGGCTTTTGCGTGACGGCGCCGCTGCCTGCTGTATTTGAACAAATTGTGAGGGAACGGATTAATCCCCAACAATTCTAAACCGGTCGTATCGGCAAGAAAAGTTCCGAAGCATTTCTGCATCGAATGCATAAAAAATTTCTGAAGCATTTCAATCATATCTTCATGGGGGAAGATGTATGCCAACCTGGAAATCAAGAGGTCTTCGCGGTTCTGTCCTGGAGGACCTGATCAATCATACCAACGAATATTATCTGGAACATGATCTTGCGGTGATCCAGAAGATCCCTACCCCTATTACCCCTATTAATATTGATAAGACTACCCGCCACATTACTCTGGCCTATTTCGACCAGAAGAGTACGGTGGATTATATCGGTGCCGTACAGGGCATTCCGGTGTGCTTTGATGCCAAAGAATCTGCGGTGGATACTTTTTCTTTGCAGAATATTCATGAGCATCAGGTGAAATTTATGGAGGAATTTGAAAAGCAGAATGGCATCGCATTCTTTCTGATCCTGTATTCGCATCGTCAGGAATATTATTATCTGCCTTTCCGGGAACTGAAGGTTTTCTGGGACAGAGCCCAAAGCGGCGGACGGAAGAGCTTTCGATTTGAAGAAATGCTGGAACGCTCTTATTTTATCGGGAAAGAAACCGGTTATCTGGTACCATATCTGGAAGCCATGCAGAAGGACCTGCAGGACCGATAAAATTTCTCTAAAATGCGTTGACAAGGCTTGTTTCCTTCGATATACTGTTGTTGTTTTACTATGATAATATGATACCGTGATAATTCGGTAGCACGTTAACGTGCTAAAGCATAAAGAGAGGTGTACATGAGAGATCAACGTTTGCATACCCCGGAAGGTGTAAGAGACATATACGGTGAGGAGCTTCTTCGGAAAGAAAAGCTGGAGAAGAGTATCCTGAAGAACATCCATACCTTTGGATATCGGGATATTGAGACGCCTACCTTTGAATATTTTGAGATCTTTTCCAAGGAGATCGGTACCACGCCCTCCAGAGAACTGTATAAGTTCTTTGATAAAGAAGGCGATACTCTGGTCCTTCGGCCGGACTTTACGCCGTCGGTAGCCAGATGCGTGGTGAAGTATTTCAGTGAAAATACCAGCCCGGTACGTCTTTGCTATCGTGGAAATGTGTTTTCCAATACGTCTTCCTTACAGGGGAAGCTTAAGGAGGTTACGGAGATCGGGGCCGAGCTTATGGGCGTATCGGTTCAGGACGGTTCTTCCTCTGAATATGCACAGCAGTGCTTATCCCAGGATGCGGAGATGATCGCCCTGGTGGTTAAGACCTTGCTTTCCTGTGGCTTACAGGATTTCCAGGTATCCGTGGGAGAAGTGAATTTCTTCCGCAGCCTTTGTCTGGAGGCCGGTCTGGATGAGACGACAGAATACCGCCTGCGGGAACTGATCAATAATAAGAATCTGTTCGGTGCGGAGGAGCTGCTGAACTCCCTGAACAATGTACCGGATTATGCGTTGCAGGATCTGCTGGAAGTATCCAACTTCTACGGCGGTAAAGAGATGCTGGAAAAGGCATCTCAGGTACACAGCAAGCGTGCACAGGAAGCGGTGGAGTATCTTTCCCGGCTGCTGGATCTGTTACAGGTTTACGGCGTAGAGCGCTACGTTTCCTTCGATCTTAGTATGCTGAGCAAGTACAATTACTATACGGGCATCATCATTAAGGCTTATACCTATGGCGTGGGTGATGCCATTGTAAAGGGCGGTCGTTATGATAAGCTTTTGAACTGCTTTGGCAAGGATATTCCTGCGGTTGGTTTTGTAACGGTGGTGGATGATGTGATGACGGCTCTTTCCAGTCAGAGCATCCCCGTTTCCCTGGATAAACAGTATGTTCTCTATGCCTACGATGCTTCGGATTATGAGGCGGCTCTTAAGGAAGTGGAAGCCCTTCGTGCGAAGGGAATGGCAGTATCGGCCCTTCCGGTGAGTCATATGGATAGCTTTGATGGGAAGAAAGAAGCAACCGACGGTGCCTATACCGGCCTGTTCGTGAAGAAAAAAGGCGAGAAGGCAGTGGAGGTAACGTTATGATGAATCAGACAGGAAACAAAAACGATTATCTGGTATTTGCGCTGGGAAAGGGAAGGCTTGCCAACAAGACCCTGAAGCTTCTGGAAGAGATCGGGATCTATTGCGAAGAAATGAAGGATCCGGATACCCGGAAGCTGATCTTTGTCAATGAAGAGTTAAAGCTGAAATTCTTCCTGTCCAAGGGTCCGGATGTTCCCACTTATGTTGAATACGGCGCTGCGGACATCGGCGTGGTGGGAAAAGATACCATCATGGAAGAAAATCGCCGGGTGTATGAAGTGTTGGACCTGGGCTTTGGCAAATGCCGCATGTGCGTCTGCGGATTTCCGGAAGCGAGAAAGCTTTTGGAGCATCACGAGAAGATCCGTGTTGCCAGCAAGTATACGGAGATCGCCAGAGATTATTTTTATCATAAGAAACAGCAGACCGTGGACATTATCAAGCTGAACGGATCGGTGGAATTAGGACCGATCGTCGGCCTTAGCGATGTGATCGTGGATATCGTGGAAACGGGTTCCACGTTACGGGAAAACGGTCTGGAAGTATTGGAGGAAGTTTGTCCTTTATCTGCCCGGATGATCGTAAATCCCGTAAGCATGAAGATGCAGAATGAACGCATCAGCAAACTGATCCGGGATCTGAGAGGCGTCCTGGAAGCACAGGAAAAGGGCTGATGTTATATAAAATATTAGAATCAATGGAAGGATTAAGCCATGCGAATCGTAAAATTAGATGCAAACAGCAGGAAAGACCTGCTGAATACCTTATTAAAGCGTTCACCCTCCAATTACGGAGAGTATGAGACCATAGTGCAGGGAATCCTGGACCGGATCAAGGAAGAGGGCGATGCGGCCTTATTTGAGATGACCGAGAAATTCGATCACGCAACCATCACGGCCAAGACCATTCAGGTGACGGACGAAGAGATCCGGGAAGCTTATACTAAGCTGGATCCTGCCTTTATTGAAACCATGAAGAAGGCGGCTGCCAATATCCGTTCTTATCATGAGAAACAGGTGCGCAATTCCTGGATCGAGACCAGAGAAGACGGCAGTATCTTAGGACAGAAGATCACGCCTTTAAACCGTGTAGGCGTATATGTGCCCGGCGGTAAAGCAGCATATCCTTCCAGCGTTCTGATGAATGTGCTTCCTGCCAAGGTTGCAGGGGTATCGGAAGTGATCATGACCACCCCTCCTTCTCTGGAAGGCGGCAAGGTGAATCCGGGAACACTGGTAGCTGCTGACATCGCAGGCGTGGATAAGATCTATAAAGCCGGCGGCGCACAGGCCATCGGAGCCCTTGCTTTCGGCACAGAATCCATTCCCAAGGTGGATAAGATCACCGGTCCCGGGAATATCTTTGTTGCACTGGCGAAGAAGGCAGTGTACGGTTATGTTAGTATCGATTCCGTTGCAGGTCCTTCGGAGATCCTGGTTCTGGCAGATGAAAGTGCCAATGCCCGTTTTGTTGCGGCGGATCTTTTGTCCCAGGCAGAGCATGATGAAATGGCTTCTGCGATCTTAGTTACTACCAGTGAAGCCCTGGCACAGGCTGTATCCAAAGAAGTAGATGGATTTGTGGCGGTTCTGGAACGTAAGGAGATCATTCAGAAATCCCTGGATTCTTACGGATATATCCTGGTAACGGATTCCATGGATGCTGCCATTGAGGCAGTAAACGAGATCGCCTCCGAGCACCTGGAGATCTGCACCGTCAATCCTTTCGAGACCATGTCCAAGGTAAAAAATGCAGGCGCCATGTTCTTAGGACCTTATTCTTCCGAACCGTTGGGAGATTATTTTGCAGGTCCCAACCACATCCTGCCCACCAACGGAACGGCACGGTTCTTCTCCCCACTGGGGGTAGATGACTTTATCAAGAAGAGCAGCATCATTGCATACTCTTATGAAGCTTTAAAAAGAGATCACGAGGATATCGAACGTTTTGCAAAGAATGAAGGATTAACGGCACACGCCAATTCCGTGCACGTTCGTTTTGAGTAAAAAACACAAAGGAGACTGACCATGAGCGATGCGGTTCGTAGCGCAACCATTACACGTACCACCAAAGAAACCGATATAAACCTGACTCTGAACATCGACGGGGAAGGTAAGTACAACATCAATTCCGGCGTAGGATTTTTTGATCACATGCTGACGGGATTTGCCCGCCACGGATTCTTTGATCTGGATCTTTCCTGTAAAGGAGATCTGGAGGTGGACGCTCATCATACCATTGAAGATACGGGCATCGTTCTGGGAACAGCCATTAAGCAGGCCATCGGAGACAAAGTGGGGATCCGTCGTTACGGCTCCTTTACCTTGCCCATGGATGATGCACTGATCTTATGTGCGGTGGATCTTTGCGGCAGACCTTATTTTAATTATGATCTGTCTTTTCACCAGTATAAGGTGGGAGATATGGAAACCGAGCTGGTACGTGAGTTTTTCTATGCTGTCAGCTACAGTGCAGGCATGAACCTTCACATTAAGCAGCTGGACGGATTAAATACGCACCACATCATCGAAGCAACCTTCAAAGCATTCGGTAAAGCACTGGATGAAGCGACTTCCTATGATCCCCGGATCACTTCCGTACTGAGTACAAAAGGAGCATTATAAAATCCTATGAAAAAACTGATTTGCAATATTGATCTGAAATATGGAAAAGCTGTAGGAGGCGCAGATCTGGAAACGGTTCTTTCCGAAGATCCCGTTGCGCTGGCAAGAGCATTCTCCGATTACGGGGCAGACGCCATCATCGTAAATGATCTGTCTGCCGACTCCGTAGAGGAAGAAGGTTTATCGGAAAGCGAACTGGTGCAGAAGCTGGACGAAGCCCATGAGCAGGCCCTGGATGTATTAAAGGAGATCTGCAAGAGCTGCGGTATTCCTGTGATCGGAACCGGCAATATCCGTCGTATGGAGGATGTAAAGAAGATCCTCTATGCCGGCTGTGATCAGGCTATGGTGGATCTGGAAAATCCGGTGCAGAGAGCTTCTCTGGAAGAAATCTCCAAGAAGTTCGGCAAAGAGAAGATCCTGGGACGGATCACCGGTGGAGAAGGCACAGAAGGCGGCTATGCTTCTTTATCCGATGGAGAGAAACAACAGGCCGATGAACTGGTGAGCGCTTATGTCATGGACTATGCCGGTAACTCGGTGTCGGATTTTCGGAAGGAGAATCCTTTCGTTACAAAGCCTGTCATTTCCTTCTATGATACCTATGTATGCGAAGAGAATGAAGACGGGGAACCCGTAACGGATGGGACAGAACCGGAACAATTCGTAAAGAGCCTGAAAGATGAACTTAGGAAAGACCTGCTCCTGGAAGAAGTGTGCGGCGTAGCGGGAAACGATGTGAATCTTCTGGCAGATGGTCTTATGGCTTATAAAAATGCGCTGATGGCAGAGGATCATCTGGAAATGGATGCATTCCTTCCCAAGCTGGAATGGGAATCCCTGAAAAAAGATCCCCAGGGGCTTGTGCCCGTGGTAGTGCAGGATGTACGTACCAATGAAGTGCTGATGGTAGCCTATATGGACAAAGAGGCTTACCAAAGTACCTTAAAAACTGGTAAAATGACTTATTATAGCAGAAGCAGAGCTTCCAAGTGGGTGAAGGGTGAAACCAGCGGCCACTTCCAGTACGTAAAGAGCCTGACGGCAGACTGCGATCTGGATACCATTCTGGCCAAGGTCAGCCAGGTAGGTGTTGCCTGCCACACCGGAGCATATTCCTGCTTTTTCAATGATATTGCCCATAAATCCGTTCAGGCACAGGACGACCCTTTACATGTATTCGAGGATGTATATAATGTAATTCTGGACCGCAAGGTCCATCCCAGAGAGGGCTCCTATACCAATTATCTGTTTGATAAGGGCCTGGATAAGATTCTGAAGAAGGTTGGCGAAGAAGCAACCGAGATCGTCATTGCAGCCAAGAACCAAAGCTCCAATGAAGTAACCTATGAGATTTCCGATTTCCTTTACCATATGATGGTGCTGATGGCAGAAAAAGGAATTACCTGGGAGGAGGTTACCAGAGATCTGGCCAACCGCTGAGAGGTACCGTTTTTCATGCGTAAGTTAGCACTTTCCGACGATATCCTGTTGCAGGTGGAACAGCCTGCACGGTATATCGGCAATGAATTTAATTCTGTGATCAAAAATAAAGAGGATATTGCGGTTCGTTTTGCCATGTGTTTTCCCGATGTATACGACATCGGTATGTCACATCTGGGCATTCAGATCCTGTACAGTCTCCTGAATTCCTTTGAGGATACCTGGTGTGAGCGTGTATACTCCCCCTGGCCGGACCTGGACAAGATCATGCGGGAGCGCAAGATTCCTCTTTTTGCGTTGGAATCTCAGGAACCGGTGAAAGACTTTGATTTTCTGGGGATCACCATCCAGTACGAGATGTGTTATACCAACATCCTGCAGGTATTGGATCTTGCAGGGATCCCCTTACTTTCCAAAGACCGGACCATGGATGATCCCATCGTCATAGGCGGAGGTCCCTGTACCTATAATCCGGAACCTATTTCCGATTTCTTTGATCTTTTTTACATCGGAGAGGGAGAGACCCGCTATCGGGAACTGCTGGATCTGTATAAGGAGTGGAAGAAATCCGGAGAAGATCGTTCGGAGTTTTTAAAGAAAGCCTGTCTGGTGCCGGGTATCTATGTTCCTTCATTCTACGAAGAAGTCTATCACGAAGACGGTACCATCAAGGAGCGCAGGAAGCTGTATGAGAAGGCTCCGGATATGATCCATAAAGAGATCGTGACGGATATTTCCCATGTGCATTATCCTTCCCGCCAGGTGGTTCCTTTTATCAAGGTTACACAGGACCGGGTGGTTCTGGAGATCCAGAGGGGTTGTATCAGGGGCTGTCGTTTCTGTCAGGCAGGAGAGTTATACCGGCCGGTGCGTGAGAAGGATCCGGAGGTCCTTTTGGAAAATGCCAAGACACTGATCCGAAATACGGGACATGAAGAGATTTCCTTAAGTTCCCTGTCCTCCTCGGATTATAAGAAGCTGCCGGAACTGCTGGAAGAACTCATGGAGTTCTGTCATGAAAAACATGTGAATATTTCTCTGCCTTCCCTGCGTATCGATGCTTTTTCCCTGGATGTGATGAAACACGTGCAGGATATTAAGAAAAGCTCCGTTACCTTTGCACCGGAAGCAGGAAGCCAGCGCATGCGCAATGTGATCAACAAGGGACTTACCCATGAAGATATCTTAAACGGTGCCATTATGGCCTTTAAGGGAGGCTGGACCAGAGTGAAGCTGTATTTCATGCTGGGGCTTCCCTTTGAAACAGACGAAGACATTGCAGGGATCGGCGAACTGGCCAATGATATTGCCGCTGCCTTTTTTGAAGAGATCCCCAAAGAGCAGCGCAGAGAGCCGGTGCAGATCGTAGCCAGTACCTCCTTCTTTGTACCTAAGCCTTTTACCGCTTTCCAGTGGGCCCGCATGGACACAAAGGAAGAGTTCATTGATAAAGCCTATAAGACCCGGGCAGGGATCCATGCTCAGTTAAATCAGAAGCGGATCAAATACATCTGGCACGAAGCGGATCTGTCGGAATTAGAGGGTGTTCTGGCCCGTGGGGACAGACGGCTGAATCAGGCGATCTTAAAGGTCTATGAAAAAGGCGGCATCTTCGATGCCTGGAGTGAATATTACGATAATAACAAGTGGATGGAAGCCTTTGAAGAATGCGGCATTGACTATACCTTCTACACCAACCGGGAGCGGGATATCAACGAGATCCTTCCCTGGGACTTCCTGGACTGCGGCGTCAGCAAACAGTTTCTTCTGAAGGAATGGGAAAATGCACGGCAGGAGTCGGTTACCCCTAACTGTAAGGTACAGTGTAATCACTGCGGTGCCGCCAAGTACGGCTGCGGCATCTGCTTTGATGCAAGATTCTAAGGAAATCGTAAGAAATGCGATCATGCACAAGAGCTTAATGCCGAATCAGCAGGCTGCTCAAGGGCATACAGGGTTAAATCATGTTAAAATGCAGAATTAAATTTGCCAAATATGGCACCATGAAATTCATAGGGCATCTGGATATCATGCGATTTTTCCAGAAGGTTTTCCGACGATCAGGCATCGATATTGCCTATACGGAAGGCTTTTCTCCCCATCAGGTAATGAGCTTTGCATCCCCGCTGGGAGTGGGCGTATGCAGTAACGGAGAGTATCTGGATGTTACCTTAAACAGTGCCACCACTTCGGAAGATATGATCCGTCGCATGAACGAGCAGACGGTGGAAGGTATTGATATCCTGGCATTTCAGGAACT
>JAIKYN010000132.1 GCA_024683155.1 Lachnospiraceae bacterium
ATGTTAAAGAATTTACGACGAATGATCAGCTATTACAGACCTTATATGGGAACATTTCTGCTGGATATGTTCTTTGCCCTTCTGGCATCCGGGACAGCCCTTGTGATCCCGCTGGCAGTGCGTTATATTACGTCCAACTTGCCTGACATGGAGACCGATGAGGCTCTGCGGGTGATTCTGTATATCGGTGTGATCCTGGTAGTTCTGGTGACCATTCAGTTTATTTCCAATTTCTATATTTCCTATATCGGCCATGTAATGGGTTCCCGCATGGAGCGTGATATGCGTGCGGAGATCTTTGCCCATTATCAGAAGCTGTCTTTTGCTTTCTACGACGAGCAGAAGGTAGGCCAGCTCATGAGCCGTGTGACCAACGACCTTTTTGATATCAGTGAGTTATTGCACCATGGGCCGGAGAATATCATCATTTCCGTCATCAAGCTTACCGGTGCCTTTATCATCCTTATGAACATCAGCGGGTATCTCACCCTGGCAGCCTTCATTCTGGTGCCGGTGATGTTTATCTATGCCTTTCACTTAAACCGGAAGATGAAGCTGGCATTTCGTCAGAATCGCGTGAAGATCGCCGAGATCAATACCCAGATCGAAGACAATCTTTCCGGCATCCGTGTGGTGAAGTCCTTTGCCAACGAAGAGATCGAGAAGGGAAAGTTTGCCAAGGGAAATGAGGGCTTTTTAAAGGCCAAGCGGAACAGTTATTTTTATATGGGCTTTTATCATTCCGGAATGAGCGCCTTTACCATGCTGATCAATATCATCGTCATTGTGGCAGGCGGCGTACTCATGGCCAATAAACTGGTAAACGTTTCCGACTTTGTAGCCTTTCTTCTGTATATCAACATCTTTACGGATCCCATCCGTACCCTTATCGATTTTACGGAGCAGTTCCAGAACGGGTATTCCGGCTTCGAACGGTTCCTGGAGATCCTGGATATCGAGCCTGACATTCAGGATAAGACAAATGCAGTGGCTCTTACCGATGTACAGGGACACATCGTATTTGAGGATGTTTCCTTCAAGTATAAAGATACCGCGCACCGGGTACTGCGCCATATCAATCTGGATGTGCCCGCAGGTGCCTATGTGGCCCTGGTGGGATCTTCCGGCGGCGGCAAGACCACGCTCTGCAGCCTGATCCCCCGGTTTTACGATGTAACCGGCGGACGGATCTGCGTGGATGGCAAGGACATCCGGGATGTGACATTAAAGAGCCTTAGAGACAATATCGGAATCGTACAACAGGATGTATATCTCTTTGCCGGTACCGTCATGGACAACATCCGATACGGAAGACCGGATGCCACCGATGAAGAGATCGTGGAAGCTGCGAAACTGGCCAATGCTCATGAATTTATCGTAGACCTTCCCAATGGCTATGATACGGACATCGGACAAAGAGGTGTGAAGCTTTCCGGCGGACAGAAGCAGCGTCTTTCCATTGCAAGAGTGTTCCTTAAGAATCCGCCCATCCTGATCTTTGATGAAGCAACCAGCGCACTGGATAACGAAAGTGAGCAGATCGTAAAGGATTCCCTGGAACGCCTGGCCCATGATCGTACCACCTTCGTGATCGCTCACAGGCTGTCCACCATCAAGAACGCGCAGAGGATCCTGGTACTCACCGAGAACGGCATCGAAGAAACCGGCACTCATGAGGAACTGCTGGCCAGGGGCGGTGTATACGCCAAGCTGTATCAGTGGAATCAATGATCCTGCCGTGAAGAGACGGAAGGATCCTGTATCCAACCGAAGAAGAAACTGTATAGATACCGCAGAGACTGACAAATAATATAAAATGTCAGTTTTTGCGGTTTTTTTTATTGACTGATAAAACGACCATGGTGGATAATAAAAATGTATCAAAATTGTGCATACAATTTTCAGACAAGTGTGTGTATATTTGGAATCAAAATGTACATAAGTGAAAATTAAAAGACAGGAGAATACAATTTATGGGTACATCCAGTTTGAATCAAACGCAAATGCAACGTGTCAACAAGTTATTATTCACCGTTATTTCGGTTACCACCTTATTTGGGATCGTAGGATTGATCGCACAGCTGACCCAGTCGGACATGGCACCGATCCTTAGTGTGATCCCCATTATCGCGTTTATCGTTAATTACGTGATCTCACTGTTCTTTTATTTCAAAGCCGGTACACAGTTTTATCAGTATGAAGCCGTAGGCTTTTCTCTGGTGTATGCGCTGATGCTGCTGCTGGCAAGTTCCAATTCGCCCTTCCCGTATTTGTTACCGGTAATGATCGTTATGATCTTCTACCTCAACGAGAAGATCAGTATCTATAACAGCTTTGTGCTGGTGCTTTTAAATGTGATCCGTGTCATTCTTATCATGCGGGCAACGGATGATCCGGCGGGCGCACTGGAGACGGTCATGGTGGAAGTGATCATTGTTATCCTGGTAGCAGTGACCACCATTATGGGAACGAAGCTTCTGACCCGCTTTATCAGTGAGGATACCGAAGAAATCGAAAAGGCTGCCCGGGAGCGTGCGGTCGTTTCCGAGAAGATCGTATCGATCAGCGGAGAAGTGGGCGATAACATCGATATCCTGAAGACTGAAATGGATGAGATCGTAGAATCCACCGGAGCCGTTTGTACCGCACTGGAACAGATCGGTGAAGGAAATGCGGAACTGGTAAGCGCGGTGGGCGAACAGACCAACCGGACCAGTGAGATCCAGGGCTTTGTGGATGATACCGATCAGGTAACGGAAGAAGCCGTGGAAGTATCCGCACAGATGCTGGATGTATTAAGCCGTACTCTGGATGATATGGATCAGCTGGTGAAGAAGACCGAAGAAACCATCGCCGTTGGCGGACAGATGAAGGATGCTGCTGAGAAACAGCAGAAGTCTTCGGAAGATGCCAAGGACATTACGGATATCATTTTAAGTATTTCCAGTCAGACCAACCTGCTGGCATTAAATGCTTCCATCGAAGCAGCCAGAGCGGGAGAAGCAGGAAGAGGCTTTGCGGTTGTAGCAGGTGAGATCGGTGATCTGGCCGCTAAGACCAAGGTTTCCACAGAGAGCATCACCAAGCTGTTACAGGAATTACAGGAAAATGCAGGCGCTGTATCTGATAAAGCGGAACAGACCGTAGAGATGGCTCATGAACAGGCAACACAGGTAGAAGAAACCATGAAGCTGCTGTCCGAGACCAGAGCGCAGTCCAATGAACTTCGTGAAACCTTAAAGAAGATCAAAGAGGATATGCTTAAGATCAAGAAGTCCAATGATGAAGTAGTGGGAAGCACCAGCAGACTGCTGGCAACCAGTGAGGAGTTCTCCGCAAGTACACAGAACACCATTGAGATGAGCCAGAGCAATGTGGATAAGGTCGAGCAGTCCCGTCAGATCATGAACAAGATCGCTTCCAGACTGGATGAGTTAAAGGGATGATCCGATACCAACGTTTATAAAATATTCTGGCACCGGGCCAAAGAGCAGAGTTTCGTAAGAGACGGATATCTGTTCGCAGGTCCGGTGTCTTTTTTTGATGAAACCGGATGCATTCTTCTTGACAGATTTTCCGGGAAACGTATAATCGAATCGTACCGGTTAGCAGTAGCTAATTGAAGGAAGGGAGATAGACTTAATGAAACCAAATTATAAAAACTGGGTACCGAAAAGCATGCTGGCGGAGTTCTTCGCAGCGGCGGCAGTTTTCTGTGTTCTGTTTGTTGTATTCGGCATTTACGGCGTGGGTGTATCCGGCACGTTACAGACGGTACTGGCAGTTGTTTTCTGCGTATTGACCTTGATCGCACTGGTTGCAGGGATCTGGCTGGTTTGTATGCACCGGGCATTTTCCTACGATGGGAAGCGGCAATTATCCCGGGAAGTAGTAGAAGGGATCGCCTCCTACGTTACCATTGCGGACGGAGGCAAGGGGCTGGATGTAGGCTGCGGAAGCGGTGCACTGACCATTGCGGTTGCAAAGCGTAACCCCAAGGCTACCATGCTGGGCGTGGACCGTTGGGGAAAGGAGTATGCTTCTTACAGTAAAAAGCTGTGCGAAGATAACGCGAAGGCCGAGAATGTGACCAACGTTTCCTTCCAGCAGGACGATGCATTCCACCTGAACTTCCCGGATGAAGTCTTCGACTGTGTGACCAGCAATTATGTATATCACAATATCCCCGGTGTAAATAAGCAGTTACTGCTGCGGGAGACTCTGCGTGTATTAAAGAAGGGCGGGACCTTTGCCCTGCATGATATCATGAGCCAGTTGCGTTACGGAGATATGGAAACCTTCGTTCAGGAACTGAAGAACGAAGGCTATGAAGATGTGCGTCTGATCGACACTACAGACGGCACTTTTATGACCCGCAGAGAAGCCATGCTTATGGACCTTGGAGGGTCGACATTATTGGTGGGTAAGAAGTAAGAATATTGCTTGAAATCTCCCGATATTATGAAGTAAAATGGAGATACAGATTCCTGTTGATGTACGACGGGGGCTGTAAGGGAGATAAATATATGAACTTTGAGCTTTGGTTATTTGCCATGAAGCACCTGGGACAGAATCCGGATGCATCGAAGAACATCTTCGATAACATGCCTGCGGAGGAACAGGAGAAGCTTCGCAAAGAGTATGAAGAGAGCGGCTTTGCAAGTTAAGCCGTGCAGGATAACGAAAGGAATGCACCGGGCCAAACCGGTATGCTTTTTGTGAGCAAAAATTGAATATGTGATAAATTGCGGCTGCAACGTGGGTTGTAGCCGTTTTTTTATTTCCGGGCTATAACCGGGGATTTTTTGAACAGAGAGTTAAATGACACCGGGGAAGACTTACGACATACTGTAACTGTAAGAATTTTAGAAAGTTTTTAGAGGATTTTTGCAGGATGATAATGGAGTTCCTCATTCTATTTGGTAAAATATAAGTAGAGGAGAGGAATAATAATTGTCTGGGAGGTGCTCATGAAAATCATACAAGATAAGACGCGACTGGATAACCTCAGAAAAGTACAGGAAATGCGTCACTATTTCACAGATGAAGACGGAGCATACCGGAAGGAACTGAAGAACCGGGATGATATGGTGCTCTTTAAATATTTGTCATGGGTC
>JAIKYN010000146.1 GCA_024683155.1 Lachnospiraceae bacterium
GTGCCATAGCCATATATTGTAAGGTTTAATCCTCTGTGTAATTTACAGTGATCTCTTAGTAAATAACTGCCTTTGCATTTCTGCCCTCGGTATATCCGTTGGTGCAGTAGTGCAGATAGTATCCGGGAAGATTCTCAGCATAGGTTGCAACCAGATCCTTGTAGTTTGCCTTGTAAACATGTACGTTGAATCCGCTACAGCCCTGTCTTCCTTCCTTCATACCGTTGCTTAAGAAGTGTGCTCTCAGCTGTTCTGCGGTCTTGATGCCTGCAGATGCAAGATCGGGATAACGATTTGCATAGTATACAACATCAAATACAGGAGTGATATCCACACCGGTAAAATCTACGGTTCCTGAAGATGCGGAAGCGGTTGTCTTTGTAGTGGGTGTCGTACCGGTGGTGCTGTAATATGCAGCATCGGTCTTCCAGGTACCGTTTACAACCGATGTCTTGCCGGCTGCTACGTTGAAGAACTGCCACAAAGTCTGATAATCATTTTCGCCGCGGATAAATGCTACGGTTCCGGAAGCGGAAACATTACAGTACAGAGTCTGTCCGCCGGTTGCATGTACATACAGGTTCTGAACCGGTCCATTCAGGTTGGCGGTTGCTCCGTTGTATACGGTTGCATTGCTAATGGCAGTTCCGTTTACGGAAGCGATACTGCCGTCCAGGATATAGCAATCGGTAATGGTGTTGGCATAGATCACAACAGGCTTGGCAGCGTAAACGGTCAGGTTGCTTAAGTTAACATCTACATCCAGCTCCAGGTTTGCTTTGCCTTCTCCGTAAACAACCAGAAGGTCGCCATCCTTGATATACTGCTTTAAATAATATAATTCGCGATGATAATCGCTGTCCCCCCATTTATTACCGGGCTCGTACATCCACTGTCCCTTAGAGGAATCATAACCTACACAGTAGGTCGTTGCTGCATTTGCAGCAAGCTTGGTTCCGGGGATCAGGAAGAACACTGCTGCCAGTAAAAGTACAGGGATCAATGCCTTAATCTTGCTCATGAAATAAGCCTCCTTTGATTCAGAATTATTCCGAATATTGTTCTTACAATTTCAGAATTTCATCCTTTGATACCTATTTTAACCGTCATTTTGGGGAAGTGCAACCTGTTATACCACATTTTAAGGGAAGGTTCGCTTAAGATTTTATGAAAAAAAGGATTGCCCTTACAGGCAACCCTTGGATTTCTATCGATATTTCTTTAATTCCTTCTTCAGTGTCTCCAGCTTGCTGTTGATCCCGTCCAGCTCAGCGATCTCCGTTGCAAAACTGGGCAATGCGCTTTCCCTCTTAACAGCATCGTAATAGCCAAGTCCGATCTGGCTCAGCAGATCCTTCCGGGCACTTTCCGCCTTGGCGATCTCGGCACGAAGCTTTGCTACAGTGCGTGTCTCCTTAGCCTTTACTGACACATAGGAGCCTGCCTGTGAGACATTCTCCAGAATCTCATCGATCACGGTCATAATTTAACTGCTTCTCCTTCCAGTAACTGGATGTGCTCTTTCATCTTCCAGATGTTCCAGCTGGGTGCGATCTGCCACTCCGGATGATCAAACAGCCGGGCATTCAGCTCCGCGATACGGTTACGCATAGCTCTGCATCGAAGGATATAACAGGCTACTACTGCCACTATGAGCAGGAGCACCATGGTTGTCACCGCACCTCCGAAATAGTTCTTATCCGGAGCAGGTGCCAGAGCGACATCTTCGTCTTGAATTATGGTAACGGTGTAATCCAGTAAGGAAATACCGTTCATTAATATAGATTGTATCATAGTTTTAAAGTTCCCTCTCAACCTTCCATAAATAAAGACTTCACAAGATTACAAAATAGGTCAAATTTTTTATAAAAAAGGTGAAAATATTTTTTCTTCCCTATTTCATGGTATACTTATAGATGCGAATTTGTTTTGTCCCAGGGGGAGGTTTTCATGGAAGAAACAAGCATCTTATCCTACTTCAGAAGGATTAAGATCATCCAGCTTGCAATCGTCGTCGTGCTGGAGATCACCTTTTTTCTGATCATCCTGCTGCATCCTGTTTTCAGGGTCAGCGTCTTCACCAACCGGGCTTTGTTTATCCTGTGTACCATTACCTGGATATCCACTCTGGCCTCGTTGGTTTTCATTGTGGTAGATATCATCAAGTTGCGTGGCTTTGCAGAGCAGGCACATGTCCTGAACCGCAAGGCGTATCTGGATGACATGACCGGTATTCCCAATCGGTACAGCTGTGACCTGATCTTCAAGACCTATGGCAACAACAATCAGCTGGATCAGATCGGATGTGCCATGCTCATGATCAGTAATCTCATGACATTAAATGAAAAAATGGGTCGTGAGCGTGGAGATGCTCTGATCCTGGGCTTCTGCGAACTGCTGGAAAAGGCCGGCTCTCCCTACGGTTTCGTGGGAAGAAATGCAGGTAACGAATATCTGGCGGTATTCGACCAGTGTGACACCAAAAAGATGCAGGACTTCTTACAGGATCTTCAGGATCGCCTGGATGAGTTCAACGCTTCCCATCCCGATACCCCCATTGAGATAAAAAGTACCTATGTATTAAACAGCGAGAAGAACTTCAGGAAGTTCGACCAGCTGATCACTTTTATGTACCGTAATCTGCACACCGAAGGCACGTCCGGAAAGTAGAGTATCTCATGCAAGAGCCAAACCATCAGTATCTGGCCACGCTCGTTCTGGAGACCCGCAAGGGGAACAATAATGCCTTCGCTGAGTTGTACGCGCTTACCTATGATAAGGTTTACAACTATTCCAGACATTATCTCCGGGATGATTTCCTGGCACAGGATGCCGTGCAGGAAGTATACATTACCGCCCTGCGCAGCATCGGAAATCTGAATGATCCTCAACTATTTGTAGCATGGCTTAACAAGATCTGTTTCTCCACTTGCTACGACATATGCAAAAAGAAAGATGACAAGTACGGTGTGATCACCGATTCGGAGACCATGGAGGCGATCTGTGACGAATACATTGACTCCAACCCCGAATCCCGAGCAGAAATGAACGACGAGACCCGTCGTCTCCACCGTGCCATCGAATCACTGCCCCTGAATGAACAGCAGGTGATCGTCATGCGCTACTTCAATAACATGAAGTTGGAAGACATTGCCGACGCTACAGGTTTCAGCACCAGTTCCGTCAAACGCTATCTCAAATCCGGAGAAGCCGCTTTGAAACAGGTTCTGGGGAAAAGGAGGTGATTCGTTTGTTGCATTTTAAAGAAAAGAAAAGAAAATATACCATGGATTCCAAGGCGGCAAACGATGCACTTCAGAATATCCTTGCTGCCGGCGGTTTGGAGCCGGTCACTATCCCCGTTGACGTATTAAAGCTGCGGGCCCGTGCCAACACCAAGCCTTTTAAGAGATGGGAAAAGATCAGTATCTTCGTCCTGATCCTTACCTTCCTGATGCCCTTCGCCTTCCGTCCCGCCAATGTGGACGTACGGGTCTCTACCATGAAGGAGCTTCAGCTCTCGGAACATCATATTGATAAAGAAGGCAATCTGGTCATCACCTTCGTGGGGGATGATGTGGATTATGAAAATATTGTGATATTGACCCAGCAGAACCAGCCCCTGCCTGTCATTTCCTATGACGAAACCACGGGTACGGTTGTATTCCCCTTCCGGGACGGAGAGGAATTCAACATCCTGATCCCCACGAAATCCGGCAAGACCATGCACTTGCTCATCAGTCCCAGAAAGTAGTATTCATGCAGTCCAAGGGAGTATATGGAAGGAAAACTTCATATGGTTTGTCCAGAGCGATGCTTCCTTTGCTGCTTGCTGTGTTTTTATTCACCGGCTGTGCCTCCTCTTCTCAGGGCGGGGAGCTTCCGGAAGTGCAGACCCCTGCCAATTCCCAGAAGGGCAGCCGTGATAATTCCACCACGGTGCTGGTTCCTGCTGCCCCCGGCATTGAGTTTTATGAAAATGAAGTGGCTCACATCGACTGCTCCAACACTGCAGAAGGCTATATCATGGCCTGGTATGACGGCACCTGTCAGAAGGTAAAGTTCCAGGTCACCGGCCCCGATGGCGTGACCTATACCTACAATCTCACTTCCGCCTGTGAAGCCTTCCCCTTATCCGGCGGGGACGGCACCTATAATCTGGCGATCTATGAGAATATCTCCGGTAATCAGTATTCCACCTGCCTGACCACCTCCACGGTGGTGCAGATCACCAATGAATTCGGTCCCACCTTGTATCCCAATCAGTATGTGGACTTTACCCCGGATTCCCAGGTGATCGAGAAGGCAAAGGAATTGTCTTATTCCGCCAACTCCGATCTGGATGTGGTTCGGAATATATATAACTACATGATCCAGAACGTAACCTATGATTTTGAAAAGGCAGACACCGTGCAAAGCGGCTATTTATGCAACGTGGACACCACCTTGCAGACCGGCACCGGCATCTGTCTGGATTATGCTGCCCTGATGACCAGTATGCTCCGCGTGGAGGGGATCCCTACCCGTATGGAAGTCGGTTATGCAGGCACTGCTTATCATGCCTGGATCAGTACGTACATCAAGGATGTAGGCTGGGTCAACGGTGTCATTCAGTTTGACGGCACCTCCTGGCAGCTGATGGATCCCACCTTCGGTGCTTCCACCGGGGAAGAAGATCTGAAGAAGTACATCGGCGAAGGCGATAATTACGTCACTAAATATATCTACTGATACGTAGCATAGGAGGACAATATGCAAGAACGTATACTCAATAATAATGAAATATCCACCTTCTGCAGGCAGATGGCATTCCTGCTCCAGGCCGGCATCACTCCGGCAGAGAGCATGCATATCATGCTGCAGGATACGGAAAATAAGGACGGCCGTAAGATCATCCGGACGATCTATGACGTTACCAGTAAAGGCGAGAGCTTTTCCACCGCCATTAACAGTTCCGGCGTATTTCCGGAATATGTGGAAAATATGATCTCCCTGGGAGAATCCTCCGGTAACCTGGATACCGTCATGTCTTCTCTGGCCGAATATTACGAACGGGAAGAGCTGATCTCCGACAGTATTAAAAGTGCGGTGCGTTATCCCATCATCATGATCCTCATGATGCTCTTCGTGATCATTATCATGATGACCAAAGTGCTTCCCATCTTCGCACAGGTATACGAACAGCTGGGAACCGAGATGACCGGCATTGCCGCTACCCTTATGAACATAGGTAACGTATTGAGCTCCGTTTCTCTCATCCTCCTCATCGTTCTGGCCCTTGTGGCAGCCTTCTATCTGTACATGTCCCGTACAGCAGCCGGTAAGAAGAAACTGGGAGATATCCTGGAGAAATGGCGTCCCACCCGTAGCTTTTACATGGACATTGCCAGAGGCCGCTTTGCCAGCGGTATGGCCATGACCATTTCCTCCGGTCTGGATACCTATCGCAGTCTGGACCTGGTGGCAACCCTTACCGCCAATAAAGACATGCAGGATAAGATCGCTCAGTGTAAGCAGTTCATCGCCTCCGGTGCTACGTTCCCGGAAGCCATTGCCAAAACCGAGATCTTCTCCAATCTCCACAGCCAGATCATTAACGTAGGCTTTAAGAGTGGTGCCACCGACACCGCCATGTCCAAGATCGCGGAAGATTACGATCGTACCAATACCCAGAAGATCAATCATAATCTTGCCATCCTGGAACCCATTCTGGTCATCATCCTGTCCCTTATCGTCGGCATGATCCTCTTATCCGTGATCCTGCCTCTTATGGGCGTTATGAGCAGTATCGGCTAATGCCAAAGACAGAAGTAGTACCGGTTAACCTTGGAGTTTTGTATGAATCGATTTGAGAAACGCTCGGCTCTGTCCCAGCATCTTAAGAAAATTCCATTATCGCTCGTTGTTATTGTTGTAGTGTTCCTGTTATTCTTCCGGGGCCTTGCCACCGTCAGCGGCAATACCTTAGATAAGCAGGAGGATGCCTTAAACCGGGCATTAAACCGCAGCATCATCCAGTGCTATGCAGTGGAAGGCACCTATCCGCCCAGCCTGGATTATCTGAAAGAACATTACGGCCTGATTTATGATGAAGAGCTGTTCTTCGTGGACTACACCGCCATCGGCTCCAATATCCGGCCGGATGTCACCGTGATCCGAAGAACGAAGTAACGTATTAACCCTGCCGGCATTTCCTGCAGGGAAGCACCCTGAATGGAACTGTTCAAAAAGAGACACTATGCATATTGATGAGAATCGCCATGTAATCGATATATTGTTCCTGATCGCCCTGCTGGGAGTCTTTACCATCTCCGCAGCACTGCTGATCCTCTCCGGAACCAATATCTATCGTAATATCGTATCCTCCATGGATCAGAATTACGATACAAGGACCAGCTATGCCTATCTCACCCAGAGATTGCATTCCCTGGATTCTTCCGATGCCATTTCCATTCAGACCGTGGATTCCGTCCCCGTGATCTGTATCACAGAGACCATTAACGACGCAGATTACAACACCCTGATCTATGCCTATGACGGCAGCATCCGGGAGTTGTTTACCTCCGTGGGCAATGACGTGCCCCTGTCTGCCGGACAGGAGATCATGGCCTGCGAATCCTTTACCATTACACAGGTTGGCTCCAAGCTTTACACCATTCATCTGGAGACTGCCGAAGAAGAGGCATTAAATCTTATGATCGCCACCCATTCGGACCAATCAGAAGGGACAGACCAATGAAATATAGGATTCATCAATCGAAATCCAGCATATTTCTTATGGAACTGATCATTGTGATCTTATTCTTCGCATTGACCGGTGCTGTTTGTCTGCAGATCTTTGTGAAGGCCCGTTCCATCAGTAACCGCAGCAAGGCCCAGACCCATGCCGTTATGTGGGCCGAGAAC
>JAIKYN010000155.1 GCA_024683155.1 Lachnospiraceae bacterium
CAGCTCCTTTAAGAGCTCCAATCCGTTCATGACCGGCATGTTTACATCCAGCACGACTGCGTCATAACGATTCTTTTTCAGTAGTTCCAGTGCTTCCTTACCGTCCTTGGCACGATCCGCAACTTGGAATCTTCCGTCTGACTCGATTATATCACCCAACACTCTTCTCATGAGTGCAGAGTCATCTACGATTAGAATTTTTTTGTTATTCAGCACGTTTACATACCCCTTTCCTGTCTTCTGTGCTTACGTTCTTCCTCAAAGATATACTTGATGATCTCTTCCCGTTCATCCACATTCATGTTGATGTACTGAAGACGATGTTCGTAGGTTCCTTTATTTCTGGGGCTTTCCTCAGACGTCAGGACCTTTCCCACCAGGTTATATTCTTTGTTCTTGCCTCCGATGAGCAAATGATAAACACAGTAGATCAATGCCCCGGGCTCATACTGGTAATTTGCCACAAATCGAAGTCCGCCACCGCTGATATCTACAATGATCGCCCTCTTTAAGGGTAATCCGGGAACCAGCAGTGTATGCTTTCTCTCAACGGCTTTTACTTCTTCCAGTTCCAGCTTGCGGCTGTTCATTTCCAGTGCGCAGCTAAAACGATAATACTCTCTTCGCTGATATTTCCGAAGATTGGAGGTCAGCTCCATCACCAGAACATATACGTTATTGCTCTTATAACGGTCGATCACACGGGCAAAGCACTGATAAAGACCGTTTTCCGTATAAAAGCAAAGATCATATTCTTTATCTACGGGAAGAAGGATCAGTTTCTCCTGTTCCAGCGGCATTGTCACCTCAAACTGGTCTTCCGTCAGCACATCATAAACAGAACTGATATACACCTTGTGAGAAGCATCCTCTCCGCTATCCAGTTTCTTTTCCACCGCCTGCAGTTCAATCTTCTGTCCCGGCAGGATCAGGTTCTGTAACATATTCTCCATGTTGTCCTCTTTCCGTTAAATCGTCTTCTTTGATTTGATGATGTGGGAGAAAAATGCAGCCATGCCCCTCCTGGGCACATCTCCGCTGACATCCTTGTTCATTAATTTGCCTGCGATCTCCTGATAGGCTATGGATGACTTAGCCTGTGGCGATTTCAGGGAAACGGGCTGCTGTTGCATGACTGCATCGGACAACTCCGTATCCTTGGGAACACTTCCCAGATAATAGATCGGCAGTTTCAGATAACGGGATACCACAGCGTTCAGCTTATGGTAAAGTACTTCTCCTTCCGCCGTATTCCGTACCATGTTGGCGATGACCTTGATCTGTGTCTCGCTGGTGGAAAATCTGGGATGCTTCATCAGTTTCTTCAGCAGCGAATAAGAATCCGTGATAGAGGTCGGTTCCGGTGTGGTCACCAGAAGGACTTCTCCGCTGGCTACAAGAAACTCCAGGACCGAATCGGAGATCCCGGCTCCCGTATCCACAATGATGATATCGGCAAGTGCATCCAATTCCGCCAGATTCTGGATGATATACGTAAGATATTCTCTGCTCAGATCACCCATATTGGAAATGCCCGAGCCACCGGATATAAACCCGACGCCTCCCTGTCCCCAGGTAATGATCTCCTTGATATTCTTGCCCTGATAGATCAGATCATACAGGTTATACTTCGGTACTGCGCCAAACATGATCTCAATATTGGCCAATCCGAAATCCGCATCCAGGATGATCACCCGTTGTCCCATCTGCTTAAACTGCAGTGCAAGATTAATGGAGGTATTGGATTTTCCCACGCCACCCTTGCCACTGGTGACTGTGATCACGCGTGCCAGGGGTCTTCTGGGAGCGCTGTTTGCCTTTATTATATTTCGTAACTGTTCCGCCTGGTCCATTCAAACAACCTTCGATTTCGTGTTTTCGTTAATTTTTCCCACCCAGGATCTGTTTTACCGTCTTCTGAGGATCAAAGACTTCCATATCATCCGGAACATTCTGTCCGCAGGTGATATAGGACATGCTGGCTCCGGTATACTGTTTTAAGTTATACAGGTTACCCAGAGTAACGGTCTCATCCAGTTTGGTAAAGATCAGTTTGTAATCCGCTACGGAATTGTAACTGTCCGCAATATTCAGCAGATCACGATATTTGGTGGTGGCACTGACAACCAGGAATACTTCCCTCTCTGCCAGGCCGTCTACTGCATGGATAAAGGTGGTCATGTTTTCTCTCAGCGCAACGTTCTGCTGGGAATGACCGGCTGTATCCACCAGGATATAGTCAAAGGAGGCAAAATCCCGAAGGGAAGCTTCCACTTCCTCCGCCGTATAGATGATACGGAAGGGTGTCTCCAGAATATTCGCATAGGTATGCAGCTGCTCTGCTGCAGCAATACGGTAAGTATCTGCCGTAAGAAGGGCCACCTTTTTCTTCTGCTCCACACTGAACTTGGAAGCGATCTTGGCAATGGTGGTGGTCTTTCCCACACCGGTCGGTCCTACAAAGAAAACCACTTTGGGGCCGTTGGCAGCCGGTGTAATGGGGCTGGGTTTCCCGAATTTCAGGATCATCTTCTGGTAAACTCCTGCCAGGATATAGTCCATGGGAACATCCGGCTTCAGATTCCGGTCAGTTTCATCCAGGATCTGGTTGGCATATTTTTCGATCACCTCGTTATCCAGCATGGTGTTATACAAAAGCTTCATAAAAGTGATCAGCTTCTGCTTCTGCTGCTCTTCCTGAGGTGTAGAGGTCTGGGTCTGTTTTACATTTTCCTGCCAGGAAGTGTGCCCCGTTTCCGTAAGGTCTTCCTGCGTACGGGGGGCAGATGCCGTCTGCGAAGTCTGCGTCTTTGCGGCAATGTTTTTTGTTTCCGCTTCCTTGGGCTGCTGCGGCTCTTTTTCTTCCGTTTTTTGAGAAAGGCGCTCCAGTGCAGACATCTTCCGTGGTTCTTCTTTTGCTTTCGCAGCGGATCCGGAAGCTGCTTCACGGCCTGCTGCAGTGGCTTTCAGATACGCTTCTTCCGGAGTGATCAGGTCGATGGTGCTGCCGGTCTCCTTACGGGCTGCCTGTTCCTGTGCTTCTTTGGCCAGCGCTTCATTTACTTCCGCCATCATCTCCGGTGTCACCGGCTTTAAAGGAACAATGGTCCGCTCCGGCTGCTGCGCTCCGGCAGTAAACTGATCCGTTGCAGCTACCAGTTCCGGACTGATCATAGGCTTCGGGGTATACTTATCCCCATCATCCTCCAATGCCACCGTCACTTCCGTCTGCTGCGGTTTAAAGATCCCGAAGATTCCCTTTTTCTTCAGGGTCCGGATATTCATTACAACGATGTTTTCCCCTAATTCACTTCTTGCGGCATTCATGGCCTCCGGCTCAGATTTGCCCACAAACTTCTTGATGATCATGTTATGCTGTCACCATCCCCACTGACTGTAATTCTACGTTCGACTCTACCTCGTTGTAGGATACAACGATCAGATCCCGGTAATAGTCTTCCGTCATTTTCTTAAAGTACACACGAACGATCGGGGAAGTGATGATGATCGGATTCTTGCCCTGATCCTCCAATTTCTTGATCTCCGTACCCACACTGCCTATGATCGCCTTGATCCGTACCGGATCCAGCGTCAGATAAGCTCCCTGTTCCGTCTGCTTTACACTGCCCATGATCTCTTTTTCGATCTTGGGATCCAATGTGACCACGCTGGTGGTCTCGTTGGCAGGGAAGTACTTGCTGGAGATTGCTCTCTTAAGGCTCTGACGGACATATTCCGTCAGGATATCGGTATCTCTTGTGGTCGGCGCATAATCGGCCAGCGTTTCCAGGATCGATGCAAGATCCCGCACCGAGATACCTTCCCGCAGAAGATTCTGCAGGACCTTCTGAACCTCGCCGATGCCCAGAAGCTTGGGTACCAGTTCGTCCACAAGGGTCGCATTGTTTTCCTTCACGTTGTTGATCAGGTTCTGGACATCCTGACGTGTAAGGAGTTCTGCAATGTGTTCACGAATAATTTCCGTTAAATGTGTGGCAATGATCGAAGGAGGATCTACTACGGTGTAACCGAGAGATTCCGCACGTTCCCGCTGGCTCTCCGTGATCCAGATGGCCGGCAGATGGAAGGAAGGCTCGAAGGTGGGAATACCGGTGATCTCCTCTTCCACATATCCGGGGTTCATTGCCATATAATGATCAAACAAGATCTCGCCTTCACTGATCTGAATACCTTTGATCTTGATGATGTACTGATTGGGATTCAGCTGGATGTTATCACGCAAACGAATGATCGGCACCACTGTACCAAGTTCCAGTGCGATCTGACGACGGATCATGACCACGCGGTCCAGAAGATCGCCGCCCTGATTTACGTCGGCCAGCGGAATGATACCATAACCGAATTCCAGCTCGATGGGATCCACCTGCAGGAGCGTATTGACGTTCTCCGGCTGACGTACCTGTTCTGCCTGTACTTCTTCTTCGGATACTTCCTGCTCGATATTGGCGGTTTCCAGTGTGCTCTGCATATTTCTGGCTGCCAGGATAAAGGCAACACCGATACCTACGAAGATCACAGGATTTAACGGTGTGAAAACGCCCAGTGCCGTAATAGCGAAACCTACCAGATACAGCGCACGGGGAGCTCCGAATAACTGGCTGACCAGAACCGAACCAAAGTCTGCGTCCTTGCTTCCCTTGGTGACCAGAATACCGGTGGACAAAGAGATGAGCAGGGAAGGGATCTGGCTGACCAGACCATCACCGATGGTAAGGATCGCATAGTTATTTAATGCATCTCCCGCGGACATTCCCTGACGAAGAACGCCCATGGCAATACCACCTACCAGGTTGATCACCGTAATGATGATACCTGCGATGGAATCTCCCTTTACGTACTTAACCGCACCATCCATGGAACCGAAGAAGCTGGATTCCTGCTGGATCTTCTCTCTTCGCAGCTTGGCTTCCTGATCGGTGATGGCGCCGGTATTTAAGTCTGCATCAATAGCCATCTGTTTACCGGGCATGGCATCCAGAGTAAATCTGGCAGTAACTTCAGCCACACGCTCGGAACCTTTGTTGATGACCGCAAACTGAATGATGATCAAAATGATGAAGATAATGGCACCTACGATCAGATCATTACCACCTACGTAGGAACCGAAGGTCCGTACCACGTTACCGGGATCACCGGTGGTCAGGATCAATCGCGTGGAAGAAACATTCAGACCGATACGGAAAATGGTTGTGAACAGCAAAAGCGTGGGATAAAAAGACATCTCCAGCACTTCTTTTGCGAACATGCAACGAAACAGGATCAGGAACGCTACCGAAATATTAAATGCAAGCAGTACGTCCAGCAGCGTATTGGAAATGGGAACAATAAACATGATGAACGCAGCCAGGATGTATAAGGAGACACCCAGATCCGCTTTACCAAGTTTCATCGATTCCCCTCCCTTCTTTCCGGATCATTCAAAGGACCTGTATCTGCAGATATTTACAGACGATCCTGCAATTTATAAACAAAAGCCAGCACCTCGGCTACCGCCTGATAAAGCTCCGGCGGGATCTCCTGTCCGATGTCCACATTGGTGTACAATGTACGGGCCAGCGGCTTGTTTTCTACGATTTCAATATGATTTTCTTTGGCCACTTCTTTGATTCGCTGGGCCAGGTGGTCCGCACCTTTCGTCAAAACGATAGGCGCCTGATCGGTATCCCGGTCATATCGGATCGCCACTGCATAATGCGTCGGGTTGGTGATGACAACGTCTGCTTTGGGCAGGTCCTGCATCATTCGGCGTCTGGAAGCCTCCTGCATTCTCTGCTTCTGCTTTCCCTTGATCTCGGGATCACCTTCCTGCTCTTTATACTCTTCCTTGACTTCCTGCTTGGTCATCTTCATGTCATTGTTGAACTTCACCTTCTGATA
>JAIKYN010000220.1 GCA_024683155.1 Lachnospiraceae bacterium
AAATCACCCCTGCCGATACTCGGAAGGAGATACGCCCACGTACTTCTTGAAGATCCGGCTGAAATAATTGGGATCCGAGTAGCCGCACATGGAGCAGACTTCCTTGATGCTGTATTTGGGATTGGCCATATATTCCTTTGCCTTCTGGATGCGAAGATCCGTCAGGTATTCAATATAGTTGACGCCCATTTCCTGCTTGAACAGCTTGCTGAAATAATAAGGACTGATGTCCACCATACGGGACACATCGTCCAGG
This sequence comes from Lachnospiraceae bacterium, assembly GCA_024683155.1. GTDB lineage: Bacteria > Bacillota > Clostridia > Lachnospirales > Lachnospiraceae > JAILDL01. Next base: position 257 of record JAIKYN010000220.1, read on the forward strand.
GTAATATCCTCCGCAAAATGCTCCCGGATATGATCCACCACCCGGCTGACCACCCGCTCGGATTCCTTCTGCTTGTTGCCTTCGATGGCACTGCAGATCTCCTGGATGTAATGCATGAGGAAGGATCGGACCTCCGAGATACTGCCAAGGTTCTGCAGCTCCGTCAGGTAGTTTCCTCTGTGGCGCTCTTCCAGGGATAAGGTGCCGGCTTCCTGGGCTCTGCGCTCTAAGTTCAGCAGCAGTTCCAGTACCTTCACCTTGCAATCTTCAAAGGGATATTCTCCCACTTCACTCATCCATTCCAGCAGTTCTTCTCCCATGGAGCAGCATCCGGTGATATCGGATTTAAGCCCCATCTGATAGAAATGATTCTCCAGATCGATGGGATAATCGCTTTGGGATTCCGCCGCATTGACGTCCATGATGTGCACCACATGGCCTTCGCTGGCCGTCAGCGCCCGGATCGCTTCCCGATAAGACAGGTAAACGTCGGACACTTCCTTGACGTTGCCGATCCCTACCCGAAACCGAAGCTCCAGATTGTCCTCCAGGCGGCGTACCATATTCCGGATCCGGGTAATGATCTCTACGCGCTGTTCGTAACCGGTCTTCTCGTTTTCCACGGGAATATACAGTACAATGCGGTTCCCCATAACGGGGCCGATGATACAGGAAAAGAAATCTCCCACGATCTCCCGCAGGCTGTGATAGGCCTGATTGGCCCTCACATTGGACCCTACCGCATTGGTAAGATGGCCGTTCTCATCGCTTTCACCGAATTCCAGCACGGCCATATAGGCGTAGTCCTGGGTGATGTCCAGCATATCCAGGTAGCCTCTTCCGGCCCCGGTCTTATCTTCCTGTAACAGGTTATTGATAAAGGCGTTCTCGATCATGGGGATAACGATCTCCAGTTTCTCCCGCACCCTTAAGTCATCGCTTCGCTTCTGTCTGGCATCTTCCACCTGCCGCATGGCACGGACGCACACATCCACGATCTTCTTCTTGTTAATGGGCTTGGTCATGTATTCCATGACGCCCAGATTGACGGCTTCCTGTGCATAGGCAAACCGGTCGTAAGCGGTAATGATCACGAACACGATGTTGCTGTTAAACTGCTGCACCTCTTTGATGGCCTGGATCCCGGACAGACCCGGCATCTGGATGTCCACAAAGGCAATATCGGGGCGGAAGCTTTCCGCCAGCTCGATGACCTCGCGGCCGGTTTTGGCAGTGACCAGTTCACAGTCCGAGCCAAAATTGGATTCAATTGTACTGCGGATGGATTCCCGCATGATGCCTTCATCATCGGCCACTAAAATTCGAAACATATCATGCCTTCTCCCGGATGGGTAACAACAGCGTCACTCTGGTTCCCTTGTCCGGTCCTTCACTTTCTATATTGACCATCTCCGCCGGGTTGGTATCATAGTAGATCCCCAGTCTGGAAAGTACGTTGTCCAGACCTACACCGGTGGATTCATCGTCATGCACGGTCATACTGCGGTTTAACACCTCTTCGATCTGTTCCTTCGTCATGCCCTTACCGTTATCTTCCACGGTTATGGCTATGCGTCCGTCTTTCTGATCGATGGTAAGCAGGATCCTTCCTTCTCCCAGCATGTCACGGATCCCGTGATTGACCGCATTTTCCACAATGGGCTGCAGGATCATACCCGGCATTGCATGGTCTAAGAGCCTTGCATTTACCTGCTTCTCAAAATGAATGTCTCCCGCAAACCGTACATTTAAAATATAAATATAGTTCTCCACCATTTCAAGTTCCTGGGCAATGGTGGTATCTTCCTTCCCCATTCGCACGTTATAGCGGAAGAAATCCGCCATCTTTTCCAGGAAAAC
>JAIKYN010000282.1 GCA_024683155.1 Lachnospiraceae bacterium
CCTGCTGGCTGCGGAATATATGACCTATATCAACGATCAGGCACTGACCATTGACGAAACGGCCGCAGGTCTTGATATTGACGGAGACGGACAATTAAGCGGCGTGGTGCCTTTGACCATTGAGTACGATGCATCTGCATATGCAGATACCAACGGCTATGGCGGCACCTATCTGAATCTGTATCTGGCAGAGTTTAACCAGAATCTGCAGTGGTATCTGGATCATCTGGATTATGCGGAAGACTGGACCTGGTTTGATGAAAACGGTGCGGCTTATTCCGATGATGCCGTAGCAGCACTGACCACGGAAGAAAAGGCAGTGGCTTTCATTGAAGGCCGTTATGCCAAGAGCAGTTCCGGTGGTATGGGCGGAGGCCCCGGCGGTGGCATGGGCGGAGGCCCCGGCGGTGGTATGGGCGGAGGTCCCGGCGGTGATATGGGCGGAGGCCCCGACGGTGATATGAGCGGAGGTCCCGGCGGCGAGGCACCCAGTGGTGAGGCGCCCAGTGGTGAAGCACCCAGTGATGAGGCATCCACAGATGATTCTACAGAGGGAGCACCTTCGGATGGCGAAACCACAACGGATGATTCTTCCGATCGCAGCTTTGCCAATGATGATGTAGCTGCCAACAGTACCGGAGACACCATGGATGTAGGAACACCAGATGCAGGGACCACACAGGCGGCAGGAAGCAGTGTGGATTCCTCCAACTACAGTACCTATGCGGAGATGTTGGCTGCATATCAGGAAGATATTGCAGAAGTAGAAGCAGGAGATGCCTACGGAAAGAACCAGGTGGAATTATATAACCCTCTTAACTATGTAGATGCAGAGGGCACAGAGAATCCTGCCTGGGTGCGCATCCTGATGGGTGCTTCCGAGGGAGATATCTCTATGCTCTGCTCTTTAAATATGGGAATTGCTCTTACCAATGCCGGTGTGGATACTTACATTGAATGGCAGTGGGATGGCGGGCATGTACCTTCCGAAACATTAGGAAGCAGCTTCGCTTTATGGGTAGATACCATGTACGGAGAGCATGTGGACGGTGCAGTGAAGATCACCCAGGCTGCGGCTCAGAAACAGACCGCCAACGGAACGGATGAATCTGCATCCGGCAGCGATATCTCTGCATGGGTGGATTACGAGGATGTGTCCAACGTTTCCGTAAGTCTTGCAGCAGCAGCGGCTTATCGTGTGGCAGGGGCCAGCAAGGCGATCCCCGGTTTCGATGTGATGGATTACGGACAGGAAGATTATGTATTCGGCAATTCTACCAGGGATGCAAGACACTGGAGCAAATATGTTCTGAAGGTGTTTGAGGAAAACGAAGAAACCCTGAGTGCATTGTTCAACCAGGGTTAAAGAGAACCATTCTTTCCGGGGTTAGCGGTACATTTTCCGATAGTCCCGGGGAGAATAACCGGTAATATCATGGAAGGCTTTGTTGAAGGCAGTGGTAGATTGAAAGCCGGAGGCAAAGGCACATTCGGTAATGGACAGCTCCGGATTTAATAAAAGAGAAGCAGCACTTTTGACCCGCACTTCCGACAGGTAGGCGGGAAAAGACATATGCATGTACTGCTTGAACAGTTTGGAGAAGTAGAATACGCTTAACCCTACATGGGCGGCAACTTCGGCCTGGGTAATGGCTTCCCCTGCATTTTCATTGATAAAATTGCAGGCTCCGTGGACATAGTTCCAGGCGGTATCGGCGGAAGCATTTACAGAGTTGTTTTCCGACTGCTTGGCCAGGGCGTATTCGCTGATCCTTAACAGGATCTCATAGATACATAACTTACAGCGGGTCTCCGAAAGGGGATCTGCGGAGTTATGTATCTTTTTTATTTCAAAGATCTTCGTGGAAAGGAAGGAGGCCAGTTCCGGTTCCTCTTTTGCCTTGATGTGATGATTATGGTACAGAAAACGGGAGATCGAGACCAGGTCCAGATTGCTTTCCACAAGAACGGAAGGAAACTGGATAAATAAGGCTCCGCCCTGGGGGATCTTCACCGTCGCATGGATCTGCTGGGGCCATACCAAAAGGACATCCCCTTTTTCCATGGTATAGAGGGTGTCATTTACCCGATATTTGCAGTCGCCCATTAATGCTACCGTGAATTCCGCGGCGTTGTGCCAGTGCAGCGGAAAGGTCTCGGGACTTTCCGTATCAGTAACGGATATGGAGGAGGGAGAATGAAATACGATCTTTTCTTTTTCTATCTTTTCCATACTTTCATCATAACAAAAATCGGGCAAAACTCAACAAATATATGATTCTTATTGGGGCACCCGACGGGGTAGAATGAGGCTGTAAAGGGGCAGGAAGGTATAGGAACAGGAGAGTAAAGAAACAGATCCATATGAAGACAGTACAGACTAAGACGGTAACACTTGAAAAACGCAGAGAAATCGACTTTACACAGGGAAGTGCCCTGAAGCTGATCCTATCTTTTTACTGGCCGCTGCTGCTTACCAGCATGCTGCAACAACTCTACAACTTCGCGGATACCTGGATCGTGGGAAAGGGACTGGGGGACAATGCCCTGGCCGCTGTGGGAAACATGGGATCCCTGTTTTTCCTCATTGTTGGTTTTTCTTTTGGACTGGCCAACGGATTCGGTGTCCTCATCGCCCAAAGTTATGGCGCAAAAAACTTTGAAGAATTAAGACACCGGTTAGCGGGTGTGATCGAGCTGGGTATCCTTCTGGCAGTGGCTCTGACGGCATTTGGCGTATTGTTTTTGCCTCATGCACTGATCGCTCTGCGCACGGATGAACAGATCCTGGGAGACTCTCTGACCTATGGTTATATTGTATTCGGAGGTCTGGCAACGGGAATCTGCTATAACATTTCCGCCGCTGTACTCCGTTCACTGGGAGACAGCCGGACACCGCTGAAAGCTATCATCATTTCATCGATTTTGAACGTAACCTTAAACAGTGTGTTTATTTTCGGCCTGCATTCCGGCGTGGAGGGAGCGGCTATTGCCACGGTGATCTCTCAGATCGTGTCGGCGTTTATCTGTATCAACCGGCTGCGCCGGATCCCCATGCTCCATCTGGAAAAACAGCATTTTGTCAACGAGCCGGGGATTTTCCTGGATCTTTTGAAGAACGGCCTGCCTATGGCCTTTATGAACTCCATCACAGCGGTTGGCGTTATGGTGGTGCAATATTTCGTTAACGGAGCCGGCGTGGTGTATACGGCAGCTTACGCGGCCTGCAGCAAGTACCTGAATCTGTTCATGAATCCCGCCGCAACGGCAGGAAATGCCATGAGTGCCTATACCAGCCAGAACTACGGTGCAGGAAAGTATCAGCGGATCCGCAGCGGCTTTATGGTGTGTCTGGGGATCGCCATTACATTCTATCTGCTCCTGGGTTCTTTAATGGTATTCTTCCCCCGATACCTGGCAGAGATCCTGTTATCCGGATCGGAGCAGATCGCACTGGTATGCGTATTCTTACCCAGATGCGGCCTGATGCTCTTTATGGTGGATATTCTCTTTGTGGTAAGAAATGCGGTACAGGGAATGGGAAAACCTATGCTTCCCATGATCTCCGGGATCGTGGAGATGGTCCTTCGGATATTTGTGATCTCATTTTTCATGACAAGGATCGGATTTCCGGCAACCGCTTATGCAGAGATCGCAGCCTGGGTTGGGGCACTGATCATCAACGCTTATGCGTTTTATAAAGAACTGGCACCACTGTTGCAGGGGGAGCCCGGAAAAGTCTATCATTTAAAATATCAAAGGTAAGTTACCCGGGGACAACCGGGATGAGGGATAGCAATCAACGAATCAGAGCAAAACGGAGGGAGCAACACTATGAAAGCATTATTTATCGGAGGAACCGGAACCATCAGCATGGCCATTGTAAGACGGCTGGCCCAGGATCCCCTTTGGGAGGTTTATCTGTTAAACCGCGGGAATCGTGAGAGCGAAGTGCCGGAAGGGGTGCATCAGATCGTTGCGGACATTCATAACGAAGCAGAGGTGGCACAGAAACTGGAAGGCATGACCTTCGATACCGTCAGCGAATTCATCGGCTTTGATGTCAGTGCCGTAGAGCGGGATTATCGCCTGTTTAGGGGTAAGACCCGGCAGTATATCTTTATCAGTTCCGCATCGGCCTACAATAAGCCTGCAGCGCAGTACGTCATTACGGAAGGAACCACTCTGGCCAATCCTTACTGGGAGTATTCCCGTAACAAGATCGCCTGCGAAGAGTTCTTGATGAAAAAATATCGGGAAGAAGGATTCCCGGTGACCATTGTGCGTCCCAGCCATACCTATGACGAGCGCAGTCTTCCCATGGGGGCCCATGGAGACAAAGGGTTCTATCAGGTGATCCGCCGGATGCAGCAGGGAAAACCTGTGATCATTCAGGGAGACGGAACTTCTTTGTGGCATCTGACCTTTAACACGGACTTTGCCATTGGATTTACCGGCCTTATGGGGAATTCTCATGCGCTGGGCGAAGCATTCCAGATCACCGGCGATGAAGTCCTTACCTGGAATCAGATTTATCAGACCATTGCGGATGCACTGGGTGTGGAATTAAAGCCTTACTATGTTTCTTCGGATTTCCTCAGCCGTACCGGCGAAGCCTACGGCTATGATTTCGCAGGAAGTCTGCTGGGAGATAAGGCTGTATCCGTGGTTTTTGATAACAGCAAATTAAAGCGGCTGGTACCGCAGATGACCACCAATGTTCCCTTCCATAAGGGGGCAAGGATCGTGGTGGATTATATAAAGGCACATCCGGAGAAATATGAAGAGGACCCTGTATTTGATGCATATTGCGACAATGTGATCGCACATCTGGAGCAGGCAAAGGACATGATCCGATCGGAGGCATGATATGGGACATTTTCATAACTTTAAGACCGTTGTGTACTGTGTGGCACGGGTTCTGGAGCAGATGGACCCGGATGAGCTGCCGGAACAGTATGCATTTATTGAGAAATACGTAGGTCTGGATAAGGTATATCTGGAACCCTATCGCGGCGGCTGCTGGGTGGATAAGGATAAGATGAAGCGCATTGCGGATTTCTTCCGCAGTAAGGGCGTGGAAGTGGCCGGCGGCTTTACGGCGGTGGTACCGGATCTGGATGAAAGCGATGGAAAGCGTCAGCGTCTGTTCGGAACCTTCTGCTATACCAATCCTAAGATGCGGGAGTATATCCGGAAGGTATCGGAATACTGCGCCGAGCAGTTTGATGAAGTGATCCTGGATGATTTCTTTTTTACCAACTGTACCTGCGAGGACTGTATCAAAGCCAGGGGAGACCGCAGCTGGGTAGAATTCCGGAAGGAGCTGATGAAGGATGTATCGGAAAACCTGGTGGTTGGTCCTGCGAAGAAGATCAATCCCAAGGTGAAGATGATCATCAAGTTCCCCAACTGGAAGGAATCCTATCATGCGACCGGCTATCGTCCCGATGTGGAGAAGGATATCTTTGACATGGTGTATACCGGCACAGAGACCCGCTCCAGCGCATACCAGGACCAGCATTTACCTACTTACTTAAGTTATTCCCTGGTACGATGGATGGATGCCGCATCCGGTGGCAGAAACCACGGAACCTGGTTTGACACCTATCAGTGCTGGCCG
>JAIKYN010000289.1 GCA_024683155.1 Lachnospiraceae bacterium
AAGGCAATGCCCGGCTCCAGCAAAAACAACTATGCAGTGCGTGTTACATCAGTACTGAGAGAGGGGGATTAATTCATGGATGGAATGCTGTCTCAGGACGAAATAAATGCATTACTGAGCGGCATGGATATAGGTGAAAGCGGAGGATTGGATGCTCCCTTGGATGAGAATCTGCAGGCAAAGGTAGATGCTCATAACGAGATGGTAGCAGACGCCATGGCCAATCCGCAGGAACTGGCAGATGCCAGATCCGCAGAGGAGGCCACGTTATCCGATATAGAGAAAGATGCGATCGGAGAAGTAGCCAACATCAGCATGGGCTCTTCGGCAACGACCCTCTACTCGCTGGTTAACCGCAAAGTTAATATCACGACACCTACCGTGTCACTGGCCACATGGGAGAACGTAATCGATGATTACGAGAAACCCTGTGTATTCATTCAAATTAAATACACCGTCGGTTTGGAAGGAAACAATATCCTGGTCCTTCGGGAACATGACGTTAAGGTGATCACCGATCTGATGATGGGTGGTGACGGAACCAATATCGACGGAGAGCTGGGAGAATTACATTTAAGTGCGATTTCCGAAGCCATGAACCAGATGATGGGTGCTTCGGCAACATCCCTTTCTTCCATGCTTGGAAAGATGATCGATATCAGCCCACCGGAAGCAAGTCTGGTAGACCTGACAGCTTACAAGAGTGGTGCAGATATATCACCGTTCCTGGGAGGCACCTTTGTCAAGATTGCTTTCCGAATGCAGATCGATGATCTGGTTGACAGTACGCTGATGCAGCTGTATCCTGTGGACTTCGCAAAGACCTTGTATGAGAAGTTTATAGAGCAGCAGATGGGCGGAGGAGCAGCAGAAGAACCTGCAGCAGCTGCACCCGCACCGGCCGTAGCACCTGCTGCGGCACCGGAAGCCGCACCCCAGGGTCAGCCCGCAATGCAGCCGGATTATGGTATGCAGGGTGGTTACGGAATGCCCCCGCAGGGTTATGGAATGCCCCCGCAGGGATATCCGATGCCCCCGCAAGGCTATGGCTACGGAATGCCCCAGCAACCGATGCAGAATGTACAGGCAGCACAGTTCCAGTCATTCTCCGGAGATTATGCTCCCGCACCGGTTCCCGCAAATATTGGTCTGATCAGCGACGTACCCTTGGAGGTTACGGTAGAGCTGGGAAGAACCAAGAAGGCAATATCCGATATCCTGGATTTTGCTCCCGGAACCATCATCGAGCTGGATAAAGTGGCCGGAGAACCGGTTGACGTTATCGTAAACGGCAAATTAGTCGCTAAGGGCGAAGTAGTAGTCATTGAAGAAAGCTTCGGTGTCAGAGTTACGGAAATCATTGGGTAACGGACTTTGGCACATGGATCATAAACCGACACATAATAAAGGAGAGTAAAATAAATGGCAAAGAATATTTTAGTATGTGATGATGCAGCGTTCATGAGAATGATGATCAAGGATATTCTCACCAAGAACGGATATAATGTAGCAGGAGAGGCAGAAAACGGCGCGAAGGCAGTTGAGAAGTACAACGAAGTAAAACCCGATCTTGTACTGATGGATATCACAATGCCCGAGATGGACGGTATTCAGGCACTTAAGAAGATCAAAGAGAATGATCCCGGTGCACTGGTTATCATGTGTTCCGCAATGGGTCAGCAGGCAATGGTTATCGAATCCATTCAGGCCGGTGCGAAGGACTTCATTGTTAAGCCTTTCCAGGCAGATCGTGTTCTTGAAGCAGTTAAGAAGGTTGTTGGATAAGAATGATTTTACTGGCGACAGATCACTATAACAGCATAAGTCAGTTTATTACCGTTCTGCTTCTGTTTGTGGTAGTGGTTGCCATTACTTATTGGACCAGCAGATGGATCGGAGGATATCAGAAGATGCATATGACATCTTCTGATATGGAAGTCCTCCAGACCTGTAAGATCACCAACGACAAATTTCTGCAGATCGTGAAAGTGGCCAATAAGCTTATTGTGATCGCAGTATGCAAGGATTCGGTAACGTATCTGACCGAATTGGATTCCGATGCCATCGATCCGGAGAGCGGGGATGTATCCCGGGACTCTCAGATGGATTTCCGGAAGATATTAGATAGCTTCGGAAAGAAGAACAAAGAATGAACCAGAAGTTGTATGTTAAACATATGGTCAAAACCTTATGCCTGCTGTTACTAGTGGGCATATTGTGTATATATCCAAAGGTTTCCGCCCATGCGGTGACCAATGTGGACAGTCCCCTGACCGGTGATACCACAGAATCCACCACCCGGACAGATGCGGGTAGTGCGGAAACTCCGGATGACCTGAATGAGATCAATATCGCCAACGAGGTAACCATTACATACGAAGACAGTAATGGTCAACTGGCAGGACCTTTGAGGATCTTTCTTACCCTGACCCTCATTACCATTGCGCCGATGCTGATCATTATGCTGACTTCTTTTACGAGAGTCATCATAGTGCTGCATTTTACGCGAACTGCCCTGAGTACCCAGACTGCGCCACCCAATCAGATCCTGATTGGGATTTCTCTGTTTTTAACTTTCTTTATCATGCAGCCTACTTTTACCACGGTATATCAGGATGCCATCGTTCCTTTCGAAGCGGGAAGGATCGAACAGGATGAGTTTGTAGAGACAGCCATACAACCCTTCAGAGAATTTATGTACGGACAGACGGAACGGAAGGATGTATTGCTGTTTATGGAGATCGCAGGAGAAGAGTGGGACGGTGTTCTGGATAATATTCCTACCACGGTTCTGATCCCTGCGTTTATTATCAGCGAACTAAGAACCGCATTTATCATCGGTTTCCTCATATACATTCCGTTTATCATTATCGATATGGTAGTGGCGTCGGCCCTGATGAGTATGGGTATGATGATGCTACCGCCTACAACGATCTCCATGCCGTTCAAGATCCTGCTGTTTGTATTGGCAGATGGTTGGAATCTGGTCATTGCCGGTGTGGTCAAGACGTTTTATTAGAGAGGAGTAGTTCATGAGTGTTGATGTTGTAACACAGATCACATCCAGAGCACTGTTTTTGATCATAGAATGTGCTGCTCCCATTTTGCTGGTTTCCCTGGCTGTGGGTCTTCTGGTAAGTATCTTCCAGACCGTTACTTCCATCCAGGAGCAGACCCTTACCTTTGTTCCCAAGATCATCAGCGTATTCCTTGCCATCATGCTGTTCGGCGACTGGATGCTGGGAAGGATCACTGAGTTCATGACGGAACTTTGGGCTGATTTCAGCCTGTATATTCATTAACGGGATATAAGGCAAACGAATGATCAACTATAGCTTTACTTACAGTGATTTAATATATTTTCTGCTGATATTCGTACGGATCAGTTGCTGCGTTTTCGTGGTTCCGTTTTTCAGTATGAATATGGTTCCGGCAAGACTTCGTGCAGGACTGTCCTTTTTTATCAGCATTTTGATGTACTTTGTTTTATCGCCTCATGAAACCATTGTTTACAATACGATCCTGGGGTATTCCGTACTGGTATTAAAAGAAGCAGTTACCGGATTCCTCATCGGATTTGGTGTTAACTTATGTACCAGTATCCTTAGTTTTGCGGGACATGTAGTGGATATGGAGGTCGGTCTTTCCATGGCGACCATGTATGATCCCGCAACCCGGCAGAACGTTACCTTAACGGGTGTTCTGTATCAGTATACGATCATGCTCATGCTGATAGTCAGCGGGATGTATGAATATATCATCAAGGCACTGGCTGAAACCTTTACACTGATCCCCATAACGGGAGCGGTGCTTCGATCCGACCGCCTGGTAGCATCTCTGGTCATGTTTTTGACGGACTATATCACCATCGGACTTCGGATCTGTATGCCGGTATTCGTGGTGATCATGATCCTGGATGCGGTGCTTGGTATCATGGCCAAGGTTTCGCCTCAGCTGAACATGTTCGCAGTAGGTATCCAGTTAAAGCTTCTGGTAGGTCTGGCGGTCCTGTTCTTTACAGCAGCCATGCTTCCCAAAGCTTCGGATATGATATTTACCGAGATCAAACGAATGGTAGTGTCCTTTGTGGAAGGTATGATGTAGCCCATGTTGCAATATGATCTGCAGTTCTTCGCTCCCGACGGACCGGGTGGTGAGAAGACAGAACCTGCAACTGAAAAAAAGTTAAGTGATGCCCGTAAAAAGGGGCAGGTGGCAAAAAGCCGTGAGATCGCCAATGGCGTAGGTATTTTTGC
>JAIKYN010000345.1 GCA_024683155.1 Lachnospiraceae bacterium
TCTTCGTCCGATGTGTATTTGGAGGGAGCAAACCTTTTAAAATCGGCAGGCGGGATCAGATAATTGGTTGCAAACAGATCTGCCTCATCTTCTAACTTCTCATTGATCTCAACCTTTTCGCTCTCCGAATAACTGATAAACGTAGTTTTCGTTTTCTTTTGCAGTACATGTTTTATCTCGTGAAATAAAGAAAACCAGAAGATATCTGCGTCCAGACGTCGATTATTCATTGCAAGAACTACACGGTCCTGATTCACCCATTTTACAGCTCCGTTGATACCGGAATTCTTAAGGCTCGGTAATAAGACAAATGCCACTCCGGAATCTGCAAACATCTTACGCATCTTAGGCAGGAAAACTTCAGGCTCCTGCACTGTCATCTTACGGATTTCCGGCAAATAAGATTTTAACGTTTCCTCATCATACGTTTCAGTCACGATCTGCGTTGAAACATTCATTGCAGTCTGAAACCATGCATTGGAATTTACAACATTCTTCTCATTAACGGAACTTATAGCAGTCCTATAATTAACAAGAAAATCCGGTTGAAGAAGGATCCGCAGATCCGCAACCTTAAAATACTTACAAAGATTTGCTATTTTCTCGTTAATATCTCTTGTTCTATTTAATCCGGCCACCTCAATAAAAAACGAATAATCAATTAAACGTGCCAGATCCTTCTGTTCATCCAGATCCTTTTCTTTCTGGATTTCAATGACTTTCTGATCATAAGCGCTTTGCAGATTCAGCCAGACTTCTTCGCTGGTTCCGGTCATAGCGGACAATTTCTTAGCCAGATCGTTCGATATATTGGCCTGTCCGTTCACCAGGCAGCTAACGGTTTTCGTAGTCGTTCCCAATCTGGTTGCAAACTCTGCCTGGGTCATCCCCATCTCTTCGATCATATCGGCAATATAGTAACCGGGATGAAACGCAACCACTGTTTTATATTCTCTGATGTTATTACTCATAATGATTCGACACCTCCGTTACCTTTACTATTTTAATCATCCTGCACCGGGCCATTATATCCCCATCAACGATTTCATTCCCATCATCTTCGCATGGAATCATCGTAACCCGATAACCGGTATTACCCAACCTGATACTCCATTCATCTTTGCGTTTGCCTTTCAATCGTTCAAAATGAAAAGGCAGATAATTTGCTATATCCAATAATGAATCAGCACTCAAAATAAAGTTTTCAGCGGCTTCCAGTTTTTTCTTTACCTGCTCCGGATATTTCCATTTTTTCTTGTAATCAGAGCAAAACTGCTCTTTGGCAGTTTTGTTCTGATACAATATTTTCATGCTCAAGGATTAAAATACTCCATATTTTTATTACCTTATTGGTAATAAAAAATATATCATATCCCCATCCAATTCTCAATAATTTTATTACTATTTTGGTAATATTTTTCTATCACGCAACTGAAAAACCGAACGACTTCTCCCCTTTCTCCGAAGAAACTACCGGCTCCGTAATATCCTCTTCTTCGATGGTGGTTAAAGCTTCGTTGCTCAGCGTCTCCGGATCCAGTCCCAGGATCCTCTCCGCCAGATTCATCTGCGCTTCTTCCAGCATCTTCCGAACAAAGCGGCCGTTTCCGTAGTCACTCTTCTTACGGGCCTGATCGTAGATCTTCCGCAGCTTCTCCATGGCAGAAGGCGCAATCTGCAGTTTGTTTTTCTGCAGCATCAGCTCCGTGATGGAACAAAGCTCTTCCGTGGAATAATCCTCGAATTCTATGTGGAAGGCGATACGGGAGCGCATGCCGGGATTCCGCTCCAGGAACTGCTCCATGGGCTTGCTGTATCCGGCAAAGATAACGATGACGTCCTCCCGGTGATTCTCCATCTCCTGGACGATGGTGTTAATGGCTTCGTCCCCGTAGCTGTTCTTATAACCATCACACAGAGAGTAGGCTTCATCAATAAAGAGAACGCCGCCCTGGGCTTCCCGGAACTTTTTCTTCACCAGCTTGGCCGTAGCACCTACGTGATCTCCCACCAGGTCTGCACGGCCCGTTTCCACGAACGTTCCCGCAGGCAGAACCTTCTCATCCCGAAGGATCTCTGCAAAGAGACGGGCAACGGTGGTCTTCGCAGTACCAGGATTACCGGTAAATACCATATGCAGGGAAGAATTACCTCGATCGATTCCCTTTTCAAGGAGCAGCTTATTTAACTTATAACCCGCGATTGCTTTACGGATCACCGATTTTACCGAAGATAAGCCGATCATTTCCTGAAGCTCTGTAAGGGCGGTACCTTCCGGACGCTCCTGCATATGCCCCTCGTTCAGATCGGTCACATCTTCCTTGGTAAGAAGAAACAGTATGTCTTTCTC
>JAIKYN010000027.1 GCA_024683155.1 Lachnospiraceae bacterium
TTCTTCTATATCCTTAAAAGGACCGGGATCGGGATGCCACCCCATCTCCTCATCATTCTTTCCGATCAGCTCCTGATCATCCTTAAATCCGTATACATCCAGAAATGCCCGGTTCGCACCGATGAATCTGCGCTGGGCATCCTTCCAAAAGATAGCGGTAGTGGTCGTATCCATGACTGTCTCCAGAAGGGCCTGGGTCCGATGCTGCTTTCCTTCCAGGATCACTTCATGGGTACAGTCATAAAAAACCGACTGGCATAATTCTCCCGGAATGATCCAGTTGGTGTATCCCTTGATCCAGAAATGAGTACCGTCCGCTCTTCGCTGATGGAATGTAAAATCAAAAGCGTGAGCCACGGTTTGATCCATGAGCATGGCCTGATGTTCTCCGGCCAGATAGATATCCTCCGGGACCACAAACAGATCCCGGATCTCTTCATAGGTTTTCCCCAGAAGCGCATCCGCTTTTACTCCGTACATCTCCAAAAGATAAGGGTTGCAGTAATTGCACACCAGAGCAGGTCCACCCTCTCTTTCTTTATCCAGTGCAAAAACCAGTACCCCAAAAGGCATACGTTCTACAATATTCTTATATTCACTTTCATTAAAGGAAACTGCCATAACGATCCCTCCCCCGTGGATGGTCACTGATGGTTTGGTATGGTAGCACTGCGAAACGCAAAAGAGCGGCCACAGCCTCATTATATCATCTGTGTCCGCTCTTTCCCATCTTTTCCCAGGATGTTATTTTTTTCCGTACTTTTCGATCAAAGTGTAAATGTACTCCATGTCTTCCGGATCCAGGATCTTCTTCATCTCCGGTTCGATCTGGGACAGATTCCCGTCACTGTTTTGATAGATCTGTATCAGTACGGTAATATTCTCATTGGTGGCATACTTATCCACCATGGCATCTACCTTGATCCTCTCTTCTTCCTCCAGCTGTGCGATCATTTCTTCATAGGTGATGCTGCCCCCCATACTGCCGGAGATCATCTGCTCCACCACTTTTTCCGTCACTTCTCTGCGCAGCTTCGGGGCATAGGTCATGTACAGCCAACCCAAGACCATGAGGATCACCAGAATCGCGATCATCAGGATCAGCACACTGCGTATGCCGGAGCTTTCTTCTTTTGGTTCTTTTTTATATCTTCTGTTCGTCATAAAATCCTATTAATCAGCGTATCCATAATCATAGCTGTCACCGTAAGCATACATCAGCTTTACTTCGATGGAGTCCGCAATAATATAGCTGGCCTGACCGTAAGGCGTGCACTGTACATATCCGGATTCCGCAGGCGCGATATTGTATGCATCACAGGTATATGTATCGATGATCTCTCCGTTACTGTAGAAAACGATCTGGAAGCATGCATTATCCAGAGCCGTCAGGGTACTGTTATTGGTGACTTTCAGCATCACGGTACTGTCGGTTCCCTGGTTATACTCATAAGTGACATCCGACATCATGTTGGTTCCGTGGAAGGTACTGTTACTGATCTTCTTATCGATCTCAAAGGAATTATACTGGATCACATTCCCTTCCTGATCGGTGGGAACAAAAACCTGACTGTCAAAACTGCAACCGGGGAACAGGTAATAGATGTAATCCGTTGCCATATTGATCATCTTACCTTCTTCATCGTAGAAGACCACGGATACATCCATGGAAGTAAGCACTTCACTGCCGTTATTGGTATAGGTAAAGAGCAGGTAGTTTCCCTTATCCGTAGTGGTAACCTCAATATCATCCTTCTTAACGGTATTTTCCTTAATGACCAGTTCATCTTCCTGCGTTACCTCGGTTTCAACCCCCAGGTAATTATTCATACCGGAAACATACGTCTGCATACTGGCCAGCTGCTCCGAGATCTTATTCATCTGGAACAGCACCAGGACTGCCATCAATGCACAGAATAAAATGGAAATGATCGGTAATATTTTATCTTTCATAGGTCTGCACTCCTTTGTTTTTTACAGTTGCCATCTTATCAACCGTAATGGAAGAATCCACAAACATATTCTTAATAATTTGTTAGTATTTTTCCTCACTTCGTGCTATAATGTCACTTACGAGGGGTTCTATGGTAAACGGTCCGTTTACCGTAGGATTCTTTTTATTATTACCCGAAGTTATACAATGAAAGGAACTTGTAAAGACCATGGCGCAGACGACCAAATATACGCTTTCCGAAGCACTTCAGAAGATCATGACCGAAAAGCCTTTCGATAAGATCACCGTCAGTGATATTGCAGGTGCCTGCAATGTAAATCGTATGACGTTTTATTACCACTTTAAGGACATTACAAGTCTGGTGGACTGGATTCTGGAAGGTTATACCGATCGCATGTACAGAGAGGATTCCGTACCGGAAGACTGGCAGGATGCCTATCTGAACTTCTTTAACGTTCTTCTGGATAACAAGGATTTCATCCTCAGTGTTTATAACTCCGCTACCTGCCACGACCAGGTAGAGAAGCATCTCTACGATGTTACCTATAAGATGCTCTACACCTACATTGACCGTGAATCGGAAGGCATGCAGGTACGTGATTCCGACAAAGCCTTCATTTCCAGTTTTTATAAATATGCATTCGCCGGCTTCGGTCTGGATTGGATCCGCGGCGGTATGGAAGCAGAACCCAAGGATCTGGTCAGCCGTCTTAACGTACTGATCTACGGTGATTTCAAGCGAGCTCTTTATAAGTATCGTTACGACCAGCCGGTAGCTTCCGTAGTCAGAAGCCATAACAGTACTGCATATTAAATTGATTTCTTATGCAATCCGTATTAAACTACAATGCAGGGCCGTTTTTGCCCTGCATTTTTTTGCGTAAATACGCATGAACAGGAGTACTTATTCTTATGCAACCCAAATCACACAAACTCTGGTTTGCCCAGGGAATCCGGGACGGTATCCCCATCGCACTGGGGTATCTGGCTGTTTCCTTCACGCTCGGTATTGCCGCCCGTAATGCAGGTTTTAATCCCTGGCAGGCTTTTTTCGTCAGTCTGACCAATAATGCTTCCGCAGGCGAATATGCAGGGTTTACTCTCATTGCCGCAGGAGCCAGCTATGTACAGGTAGCCCTGATCACTTTGATCACCAATGCCCGCTATCTGCTCATGAGCTGTTCCTTAAGTCAGAAGCTTTCTCCCGATACGCCCATGATCCACCGTTTGCTGGTAGCTTATGATGTAACCGATGAGATCTTCGGTATTTCCATTGCTGTTCCCGGCAAACTGGATCCTTTTTATAACTATGGAGCCATGTCGGTGGCATTGCCCGGCTGGGCGGTAGGAACCTATCTGGGCGTTATGATGGGAAATATCCTCCCCGCCAACGTGGTAAGTGCGTTAAGTGTGGGACTGTTTGGTATGTTCCTTGCCATTATCATTCCACCTGCCAGAAAGAGCCGCATTATCCTGGTACTGGTGATCATTTCCATGTTAATGAGTTATCTCTGCGGAGTGATCCCCTTCCTGGCCCGGATCTCTTCCGGTATGCGTACCATCCTGCTTACCGTGGTGATCTCATTGATCGCAGCCATCTTCTTCCCCCACGAAGAAGAAGACACCGCCTCTGCGGATGCTGCAAAGGAGGTGCCTCATGAATCGATCGGTTAATATTTACATTCTGGTCATGGCTCTGACCACGTATCTCATCCGTGTATTGCCCCTGACCCTGATCCGTCGGGAGATCAGGAACAAGACCCTTCGGTCGTTCCTGTATTACGTTCCCTACGTGACCTTATCCGTTATGACATTTCCTGCCATGCTGGAAGCAACCAACAGCATCTATTCCGGTGCTGCTGCCATGATCGTAGGCATTCTGCTTGCCTGGATCGGTGTGGGACTTTTCCCCGTTGCGGTTACCAGCTGTGTAGTGGTGTTTATACTGGAGTTATTCCTATGATTTCCCGGAGCATGGGGGAATGATCCGCAGATCCTGACGATCGGATTACTCAAAATAGGGTCTGTCTATAAAGTCCACCTGCTCCATGGAAAGTTTCTTCACCTTGCTGATCACCAGGTTTCCGTAGCCGTCCGTGGTACCGTCATCATACCAGCGCTCCGTGATGCCGCCTTCGGGAACCACCGGCTTATAGATCTCGATCTCTTTTAACAGCACATCTTCAATCTCGTTGCCCTCTCCGTCAAAGCCTCTAAGTTCTATGGGATTGCAAGGCTCCAACGCCTCCTTCTGCTCATGGAGATGCATGGAGGTAAGCTTTACCCGGTAGAAGATATAATTGGAGAACTTGGGTACGGAAGGTCCCGGTTCTCCGTCGTCGTTATAAGGTACCGATAGTGCCAGGATCCTGGGCATAACGCAGTCCTTTACATAGACGTGCTTTACATAACCGCCTCGTTTGGGTGTTCCCTTGATCTGGATACCGAAATCGGAATGGGCAAGATCACAGTCCCAGATCCTCACCAGATCCACGCCGCCGCTCATCTCCGACCCGATGGCAAAGCCATGCCCGAATTCGATGACACAGTCAAAGATCATGATATTACGAGTCTCTCTGCCAATGGCATTGCCTTCCGGGTTCTTACCGGACTTAATGGCAACGGAATCATCAGAGGTATTGAAACGGCAGGCAAATAAAATGCAGTTATTGGAAGAATCCGGATCCCATCCGTCTCCGTTCCAGATATTCCGGGAATAGACGGAACAATGATCCATCACGCAGAAACGGGAGTAGATCATATGCACGTTCCAGGCCGCTCCGTTTTCCAGATGCAGTCCGGTGACACGCACATTCCGGCAGTTGCTCATATTGATCAGACGGCCTCTGGCTCTTCCGGGAATGGTATCCGGCTTTTCATATTCCTCGATCCCTTTGCCCAATGCGATCAGTTCGTCCTTGAGACGCTTTTTCTCTGCCTCGATGATGGCATCCATCAGGGGTCTTCCGCCGCCGGAAATGGTTCCTTTTCCATGGATCAGTACGTTGATGCAATTATGATCCCCATCGTGATCCAGTGTTCCCAGGTTCAGTAAGGACTGGTAACACTCCATCTCAATGCCTTCAAAACGGCTCCATATCTTGGGTAAATAATCGGCAGGTTTCTCGCTTCCCTTTAAGATCGCACCTTCCTCCAGATAAAAATCCACATCGCTGTGCAATTTTAAGCCTCCTGTAAGGAAACAACCTTCGGGAATATAGACTCTTTGCCTGGGACCGCAATCATCAATGGCTCTCTGCAGAGCTTTGGTGTTCATGGTCTTACCGTCGCCCACCGCTTTGTAAGGGGGCTTCGTCACATCGATGATCTCTTTTTCTCCATCCGTGGAGACATTGATCACGCCTTCCAGGGGGTCTTCTTCCCCTTCCGGACGAAACCGGATGATCTGCAGCTCATAATTGGTAGCCGGCTTCAGATCCTCAAAGGTATAGTGGGTTTTCTCTGTGGTTCCGATCAGATGACCGTTCAGATATACCTGGTAGGTATCTCCGGTACGGGAATCATCGGGTTTTGCCCAAAATGTGGTGATACTGTCGGATGTGGGTAATGTATATACTACCATGGTCTTTGCGCGCTTATGCGCTCTCCTTTGCTTTCGTTCCGTTCACGATTTTCAGATGAGATGACGGTTGTCCATCCCTCTGCTCTGTGACGATCATTCCTTGCCGTGATGATCATTCCTTACTATGACGATCATTCCTTGCTGTGACGATCACTCAGTTCCTTACAGATACGCTCATATTCCTCTTCATCCAGCTTGTAGTGCTTCTGGTACAACAGATTGGATAACAGTAAAAGTGCGCAGGGCAGGATGGTCATGCAAAGCAGCAGTCCCAGGCTCTGTCCGGAAGTGACTCCGGATAAAAGAGAATCGATGGAACTCAATTTCTCTGTCTCCGTGATGGTTCCAAGCTCTGCTTCCTGCTCCAGTCCGGAGATGCCGTTCATAAAGGAGGTTGCCTTAAACAGAGCATAACTGACTGTGGTCAGGATAACGATGATGGCGGAACTCATCTTGGTAAGGAAGGGACGCAGGGATGTGATAATGGCTTCATCTCTGGTTCCGAAACGATATTCATTGTATTCCACGGTGTTGATGATGGAGATCATCATAACCAGATAATAACCGTACTGTCCGAATGCGGATAAGGTATAACCGACGGTAAGGATCCAGAATCCTGCCATACTGCCGGAGAGGAAAACGGAAAGCACCATGGCGGCATACCCTGCCATGGCAACCACCGCCAGTACGTTCATCAGTTTTTTCCGGTGCATCTTACGGGAGATGGCCGGATAGAAGATCATAAGGAACGCCGTCGCGGATACACCGATGGTGGAAAACAGGGAATAGAGACCTCCCCGGTAACCATACGCAAAATAAATGTAAGTAGCTCCCAGACCGCCGATGACGATACCGTTACCGACCTGCTGGATCAGGAAGATCACGGAGATCCATACCAGCTGATCGTTTCGTGCAATGGTCTGTACGATCTTACGGAAGCTGAAGGGCTCTGCAGGCTTTACTTCCGTATCTCTCCGCTCTTTTACCCCGAATATGGTAAAGGCCAGAAATACCGGCGCCAGAATGCAGACGATCACGGACACGATGCCGTAGGAAGCGGCTGCTCCGGAGGCAATGGCATGTTCTCCCGCCGTCAGGATGGGGATCAGCATGGAAGCCAAGGTTCCGCCGATACCTGCCATCAGGGTAGCGCGGCTGGTAAGCTGATTCCGGAGATTGGCGTCGGAACTTAAGGCCGGCACCATGCCCCAGTAGGAAATATCATGCATGGTATAGGTAATACTGAACAAAATGTAGAATATTCCGAAGAAAATAATAAAGGACCAGCCGGATAAGCGGCTGTTGAAGATGGCTGCTACCACGAACCCGGTAGACAGGATACCGATGACCAGCCAGGGCTTGAACTTCCCGTATTTTCCCCTGGTCCGCTCAATAATGTTCCCCATGATGGGATCATTCAGCGCATCAAACACTCTGGCTCCCGCCATAATGGCAGTGATGGCCGCAAGCTGGGCACCATTTAACTGCTTGGTAAACAGAATATAGGTCAGCAGGAAATTGGTGATCAGGCAGTAGACCATATCCCGTCCGATGGTTCCCACGGGGTAAAACAGGAGGTTTTTCTTATCGACACTCTTATCCATGAACTGTCTCCTTGTGTGATAAAATATTTGTATCTATTTTATCACACATCGTGGGAGGAAATCTGCTATGAATCAACCACTTACCATGAAAAGTACCATCGGAGATCTCTACCAAAGTCCCGTGGGGCACGATATCCTGGCAAAGCTTCTGCTGCAGCTGAACATAAGCCCGGTTATGATCACCAATCCCATTGTTTCCCGTATCCGTCTGGAGCAGGTGCAGAAGCTTGCAAAAAACAAGCTGGATCCGGACTTTTTCCATGCCATCCTGACCCTGGTGAATCAGGAAAAGGCTTCTCCCGTCCCCTCAGATGGTCCCATTACCAAAGCCTGGTGGAAGGAAGCGGTATTCTATCAGATCTATCCCCGCAGTTTTTATGACAGTAACGGAGATGGCATCGGCGATCTTAAGGGCATCCT
>JAIKYN010000078.1 GCA_024683155.1 Lachnospiraceae bacterium
GATGCGATGATTTCGTTCCTGACCCTAGAATGGCGGCTATAAAAGAAATATTTGACGCGAATAAGGAGGTGTAAGCGAAATGTCCATCTGTCCGAAGAATAAACACTCAAAAGCAAGAAGAGATAAGAGAAGAGCAAACTATAAGATGGTTGCTCCTACATTAGTAAAGTGCAGCAATTGCGGTGCTTTAATGATGCCTCACAGAGTCTGCAAGAAGTGTGGTACTTACAACAAGAAGCAGATCGTTGCTGTAGACTGATTTTAGTTGAATTTTGAAGATACCGGAGATCATTCTCCGGTATCTTTTTTTCTTGCTTTTTAATGGCCTAACTTGTATAGTTTTTAATGTAGGTTTTTATATCCTAAGGAGGGGCGACACATGTCTGATTTTGTGAAGGTGGCCGTTGATGCTATGGGCGGTGACAACGCACCGTATGAGATCGTCAAAGGGGCTGTCGAAGCAATTCAGGAGAGCAAAAAGATCAAGGTTTTCCTGGTTGGTAAAGAAGAAGAAGTAAATAAGTGTCTCAAAGATTTTACTTATCCTCAGGAACAGCTGGAAGTGGTCAATGCTACAGAAGTTATTGAGATGGCAGAGCCGCCCGTGGGAGCGATCCGTACCAAGAAGGATTCTTCCATC
Organism: Lachnospiraceae bacterium; assembly: GCA_024683155.1. GTDB lineage: Bacteria > Bacillota > Clostridia > Lachnospirales > Lachnospiraceae > JAILDL01. The sequence continues at coordinate 641 of JAIKYN010000078.1, forward strand.
GTCAAGGCTATGTATATGGTAAAGGATGGTACCTGTGATGCCTACGTTTCCGCAGGCAGTACCGGAGCAACCCTGGTAGGCGGTCAGATCATTGTAGGCCGTATCAAGGGTGTGGAGAGACCTCCTCTTGCTCCTGTGATCCCTACGCAGAACGGAGCAGCGCTTCTCATTGACTGCGGAGCCAATGTAGATGCCAGAGCATCTCAGCTGGTGCAGTTCGCAAAGATGGGCTCCATTTACATGGAGAATGTCATGCACGTCAACAATCCCAGAGTCGGTCTGGTGAACATCGGTGTAGAGGAAGAGAAGGGGAATGCGCTTGTAAAAGAGACGTATCCGCTGCTTAAGAACTGCCCGGATATTAATTTTATCGGAAATATTGAAGCCAGAGATATTACCCAGGGTGTAGCGGATGTGGTTGTATGCGAAGCCTTTGTTGGGAATGTGATCCTTAAGATGTATGAAGGCGTTGGTTCTACCATGCTGAAGGCTGTAAAGCAGGGACTTATGAGCTCCCTTCGCTCCAAGATCGGTGCGCTGCTGATCAAACCGGCGCTTAAGGAGACCATGAAGAAATTTGATGCTTCCCAGTACGGCGGAGCACCTATGCTGGGCTTAAGAGGCCTGGTGGTTAAAACACACGGAAGTTCCAAAGCCGGAGAGATCCGCAATTCAATTTTGCAATGTCTGGACTTCACGGAAATGGGAATTAATGATAAAATTGCCAAAGCGGTTACTACCGAGCAGATTTAAGGCAAAGAAAAACGAGGTTTAAAACAATGGAATTAGAAAAATTAAAGCAGATCATTGCGGACGTTCTCAATGTAGACGTCAATGAGATCACAGAGGACAGCACTTTCACCGATGACCTTGGTGCTGATTCCCTGGATGTTTACCAGATCATTATGGGAATTGAGACTGAGTTTGGTCTGGAAGTTGATAACGACGAAGCAGCAAAGATCACAACGGTTGGTCAGGCTGTAGAGTTGATCAGAAAGGCAGGAAACTAAGCGAGCTTGCTCGCTTTTTTCTTGTTAAGGAAAAAGTATGGATTCCAATGCTTATAATCTTGAAACTCTTCAAGAAAGCATCGGATATCATTTCAATCAGATCGCACTCCTGGAACAGGCTCTGACCCATAGTTCTTTTGCCAATGAGATGAAGATCAATAAGCATGGAGATTATGAGCGGCTTGAGTTCCTGGGAGATGCTGTCCTTGAATTGATATCCAGTGAGTTCTTGTATAATACCTATCCTGATCTTCCGGAAGGAAAGCTGACCACCATGCGGGCATCCATGGTTTGTGAGCCGACTTTGGCCATTTGCGCCCGTTCCTTCGGTTTGGAGAAGTACATCAAGCTGGGACGCGGCGAAGAGCATACCGGTGGAAGAAATCGTGATTCCATCGTATCGGATGTTCTGGAAGCAGTGATCGGTGCGTTATTCCTGGATGCCGGCGTTGAGACTGCCAAGCAGTTCATCATGCGGTATATCCTGAAGGAATTACGGGAAGAACAACTCTTTCATGATGCCAAATCCAAATTACAGGAAGTTATACAGAAGAATGGACTGGGAGTCCTCCGTTATGATCTGGTGGGAGAAAGCGGCCCCGATCATGCCAGGACTTTTGAAGTGTGCGCTTATTTGGACGACAAACAGCTGGGTAAGGGCACAGGAAGCAGTAAAAAGCAGGCAGAACAGCAAGCGGCACAAAATGCCCTTCGCACGGATGAAATGCGTGCTTATCTAAAATCCGGACGGTAATCTATGTATTTAAAAAGTATTGAGATGCAGGGCTTTAAGTCCTTCGCAAATAAGATCACACTTTCCTTTCATAACGGTATCACAGGTATCGTAGGCCCCAACGGCTCCGGTAAGAGCAACGTTGCGGATGCGGTTCGCTGGGTACTGGGCGAGCAGAAGATCAAGACCTTACGTGGTGCTTCCATGCAGGACGTTATCTTCAGTGGTACGGAGCTTCGTAAACCGCTGGGGTTTGCTTATGTTGCCATCACATTGGATAACTCGGATCATGAACTTCCTCTGGACTATGATGAGGTCACCGTTTCCAGAAGACTGTATCGTTCCGGTGAAAGTGAATATATGATCAACGGCAGTATCTGTCGTCTGAAAGATATCTACGAGACCTTCTACGATACCGGTATCGGTAAGGAAGGTTATTCCATCATCGGTCAGGGCCAGATCGACCAGATCCTTTCCGGTAAGCCGGAAGAGCGTCGTGAACTCTTTGATGAAGCGGCAGGTATCGTTAAGTTTAAAAGACGGAAGGCTGCTGCACAGAAGAAGTTAGAGGATGATGAGCAGGCTCTGCTTCGTATCTCCGATATTTTAGGAGAGCAGGAGCGTCAGTTGGGCCCCCTGGAGAAGCAGGCAGAGAAGGCTCATATTTACCTGAATAAGCGTGATGAGTTAAAGACACTGGATGTGAACGCATTCCTGCTGGATAACCGTCATGTGAAGGAAATGCTGGACTCCGTTTCCGAAAAGCTTGCCATTGCAGTTGAAAACTATAATGCAACCAATGAGAAGCTGGAAAACAGCAAGGTAGAATATGACGAGATCCAGAGCCAGCTGGAAGTACTGGAAGAAGAGATCGAAGAGCAGCGTAAGACGGCTACCGAATCTTCTGTCCTCAGAGGAAAGCTGGAAGGCCAGATCAACGTATTAAAAGAGCAGATCAAATCGGCCGAACAGAATCGGGAGCATCAGTTAAAGCGCCGTGAAACCTTAAGTTCTCAGATCGAAGAGAAACAGAAGGAAAAGGAAGCCAAGCTTTCCGAAAAGAAGGTCATTGATGATGAACTGTCCAAGGTGCGTGAAACCAGAGACAGCTTAAAGGCACAGCTGGAAGAACTGCAGATGCAGATCGAAGAGCTGAATAACCGCATCGAAGAAGGCAAGAATGCCATTATTGAAGCCTTAAATGAACGTGCTACCACCAAGTCCAAGCTGGGACGATATGATTCCATGTTTGAGCAGGCTAATATCGATAAGGCTTCTCTTACTTCCAAGCTGATCCGTGTAAGAAGCGATGAGGCGGAAGCGGCTTCCAATATCAAAGCGCTGGAAGAAAACTTCGAGAAGATCAACGAAGAGATCCGCACGCTGGATCAACAGCAGAAAGATCTGGATCAGGAAGTCCATGATCTGCGCCAGAAGCTGACGGATCTGGATGTGGAACTGCAGAAGACCCGCGAAGCATACCATCAGGCAAAGTCCAAGCTGGATGCGCTGGAAAATATTACCGAGCGTTATGAAGGCTACGGTAACAGCGTCAAGATGGTAATGGAACAGAAGAAAAAGGAAAAAGGCATCATCGGTGTTGTTGCGGATATCATCAAGGTAGAGGAGAAGTATGAAACCGCTATCGAGACTGCGCTGGGCGGAAATATCCAGAACGTAGTCACTGAAGACGAAGCAACTGCGAAGCGGATGATCGAGTTCTTAAAGAAGAACCGCTTTGGCCGTGCAACCTTCCTTCCCCTTACCAGTATTGAACATCCTCAGGAATTCAAGACGCCGGAAGTTCTGAAAGAAAAAGGTGTCATTGGCATGGCCAATGAGATCGTTAAGATCGATAAGAAGTATGTCAACGTAGCCAAAGCGATGCTGGGCCGTATTGTTGTGGTAGATACCATGGATAATGCCCTGAAGATCGCCCGTAAATTTGACTACGGCATCCGTATGGTCACGCTGGAAGGAGAATTACTCATCCCGGGTGGTGCCATCAGTGGTGGTGCATTTAAGAATAACAGCAATCTGCTGGGCCGTCGCCGTGAGATCAATGAGCTGGAAGAAAATGTAACCAGGCTGGGCGACAAGGTTCAGGAGATCGAGCAGAGCATTAAGGATACCAGAGAAAAACGTAACGAACTGCGTATGGAAGCAGAGAAGGTACGTCTGGTATTGCAGAATAAATTCATTGAGCAGAATACCGCTCGTATCAGCCTGACCCAGGCACAGGAGAAGCAGGAAGAATCCGCCAGCGGTCTGGATGATCTGAAGAAGCAGGAATTAGAGATCGAGAAGCGTATCCAGGAGATCCAGGACAACAAGGATTCTGTCCTGATGGAACTGGAAGCGTCCGAAAACCTGGAGAAGGAAACCAAGGCCAACATCGAAGAGTGGCAGAAACAGCTGGAAGGCATGCACGAAGAAGAGCAGGCCCAGGCTTCTGTTGTTGCCGAGCAGGATGTGGAAGTGGAGAAGATCCTTCAGAAACAGGAATTCGAGCAGGTGAACGTGGATCGTATTGATGGCGAGCTGCAGGTTCTCATTGATGAGAAGACCGAGATCGTGGATTCTTTGGATAACGCGGAAGTCAATGTAGCCCAGAAGAAGGCGGACATTGAACAGATCCAGGAAACCATTGCGGCATCCACCGAGGCACAGGGTACTGCGGAAACCAAGCTGCAGGAAGACCTGGCACAGAAGGAAGAGCTTTCTGCCAAGCAGAAGCATTTCTTTGATGAAAGAGATCAGCTGACCCAGGAACTGATGGCTCTGGATAAAGAGCAGAACCGTCTCACCGGTCAGAAGGAAAAATATGAGGCATCCATTGAAAGCCAGATCGAGTACATGTGGAACGAGTACGAGATCACGCTGTCCGATGCTGCATCCATGCGGAATGAAGAGCTGAATGACTTATCGGCCATGAAGCGCGACATTAACCGTTTGAAAGACGAGATCCGTAAGCTGGGCGATGTGAACGTTAACGCCATCGAGGAGTTCCGTGAACTCAACGAGCGTCATACGCAGATGAAGACCCAGCATGACGATATTGTGGAAGCACGTGAAACCATGAAGCAGCTCATTACCGAGCTGGATACCAAGATGCGTGAGCAGTTTGCCGAGAAGTTCAAGGATATCACCCGTGAATTTGATGTGGTATTCAAGGAACTGTTCGGAGGCGGTAAAGCCTCTCTGGCTCTGGTAGAGGGAGAAGATATCCTGGAAGCAGGCATTATCATCAATGGTCAGCCCCCGGGAAAGAAACTCCAGAACATGATGCAGATGTCCGGTGGAGAGAAAGCCCTCACCGCCATCAGCTTATTGTTCGCGATCCAGAACCTGAAGCCTTCCCCGTTCTGTTTGCTGGATGAGATCGAGGCGGCCCTGGATGAAAACAACGTATCCCGTTTTGCGGGATATCTGCATAAACTTACCAAGAATACGCAGTTCATTGTTATCACCCACCGTCGCGGTACCATGGAAAAGGCCGATCGTCTGTATGGTATCACCATGCAGGAGAAGGGTGTCTCCACTTTGGTCAGCGTGGATCTGATCGACAAAGATCTGGATGATTGATCCGAAAGGGACCGTTCCGTAGGATATGCCGGATGATGTTGCGTTCGGATATATGAGGTTATCAAATGTTTTGGAATCGTAAGAAAAATCAGGAAGTTCCTGAGGAAGATACAGAGGCTGTCGTTTCCCCGGAACAAGAGACGGTGGAAACCGGGACAACGGCCATGGAGTCTGCAGAAGATGTATTGGAAAA
>JAIKYN010000100.1 GCA_024683155.1 Lachnospiraceae bacterium
GTCTGGAAGCGCAATTCTCCCATGGCGATGGCACACATCATACCGGTGTGGTGCGCCAGAATGCCTCGCTGTCCCGTACTGGTGGGAATGATCAGGCTTTTGGCTTTGCCTTCGTAGAAGCTTTTATTGGTCGCTATGATCCTTAACTCAAATAACTCATCCATCTAACTGCGCTGCCTTTTTCCGAACCTCGTCAATACCGCCCACATTAAAGAAAGCGGCTTCGGGATAATCATCCATATCGCCTTCTATGATGGCTTTGAAACCACGGATGGTCTCGGAAAGCGGAACATATTTGCCGGGAACACCGGTAAACTGTTCACCTACAAAGAAGGGCTGTGACAGGAAATTACGGATCTTACGGGCACGGAATACGATCATCTTATCTTCTTCCGATAATTCATCCATACCCAGGATCGCGATGATATCCTGTAGTTCCTTATATTTCTGCAGGATCCGAAGGGTTTCCTGCGCAACATGGTAATGCTCTTTCCCTACGATCTCCTCTTCCAGGATACGGGAAGAAGATTCCAGCGGATCCACCGCCGGATAAATACCCTGCTCCACGATCTTACGGGAAAGCACCGTGGTGGCATCCAGGTGTGCAAAAGTGGTTGCAGGTGCAGGATCGGTAAGATCATCTGCCGGCACATATACAGCCTGCACAGAAGTTACGGATCCGTTGTGGGTGGAAGTGATGCGCTCCTGCAGCTGTCCCATTTCACTGGCCAGGGTAGGCTGGTAACCCACTGCGGAAGGCATCCGCCCCAGCAGAGAGGAAACCTCACTGCCCGCCTGCACAAAACGGAAAATATTATCAATAAACAGCAGCACATCCTTATGATCTACATCACGGAAATATTCTGCCATGGTAAGTCCCGTCTCTGCCACACGCATACGGGCTCCCGGGGGCTCGTTCATCTGTCCGAATACCAGTGCCGTATTTTTGATAACGCCGGACTCTGTCATCTCGGTCCACAGATCGTTTCCTTCACGGGAACGCTCTCCTACACCGGTAAAAATGGAATATCCTCCATGCTCCGTTGCAATGTTACGGATCAGCTCCTGGATCAGCACGGTCTTACCTACGCCGGCACCGCCAAACAGACCGATCTTACCGCCCTTAGCATAGGGCGCGATCAGGTCGATGACCTTGATGCCTGTTTCCAGGATCTCCTGTACCGGTTTCTGGTCCACAAATGCAGGCGGTTTCCTATGGATCTCCCAGCGCTGTTCCCCTTCCGGTGTCTCCTTACCGTCAATGGCTTCTCCCATTACGTTAAACAAACGGCCCAGAGTCTCTTTTCCCACCGGAACGGTGATCCCCGATCCATCGGTATATACCGTCATATCTCTCTGAAGGCCTTCACTGGCGGAAAGCATGATGCAGCGCACCCGGTTATTACCGATGTGCTGGGCTGCTTCCATGTTTGCTTTCTTTCCCTTGCCCAGGTCGATCCAGAGTCTGGTCTTAATGGAAGGCAGGCCGCCGTCTTCAAACAGGACGTCCACCACCGGTCCCATGACCTGTATGACTTTTCCTTGTCTAAGTGTTTCACTCATGGTGCTTCGTTCCTCTTTCTCCCGCAGCGACTTCGGTGATCTCCTGTGTGATCTGTCCTTGTCTCATACGGGAATATTGGATCTTAAGTTCATCCAGAAGTTCTTTACCGTTCTTATTGGCATTATCCATGGCGGTCATACGGGCACTCTGCTCTGCGCAGAAGGACTCGATCATAACGCCGTAGATAAAACCGGCAATGTAATTGGGGATCACATTCTCAATTACATCATCGGGAGTAGGATTCATCAGAATCTCCTCCTCATAATTTTTCTTCTTTGCATGCCGGAAATAATTGGTATTATCCATGTGGTTCAAGGGCAGGATCTGTTTGATCACCGGCTCCATCTCCAGGGAATTCTTCATGTTGGTATAAACCACGTACAGTTCATCGATCTGCTCGTTCCGATACCGTTCCAGAAGAAGGCCCGTAATGGCTCTGGCCTTGCTTAAGGTAGGATTCTGAATGGTGTAATGAAACTGCCCGGAAATGTGAATGCCCCTGTTGGCAAAATAGTGACGTCCCACTTCCCCCATAAGAAACAGGGTGTCGTTACTGTCCGGACGGAGCTTTTCTTCCGTGATCTTCAGAATGTTATGGTTGTAGGAACCGGCCAGACCTTTATCTGCCGTAATGCACAGGATAGCCTTACGGGTATTGTTCTCCGGTATGTTCTCACGCAGATCCAGCAAGGGATGGGTATAGCCCTCGGGCAGATGCTTCATGGTGTAATCCATCATGTGCTGCACCGTCTCGAAATAAGGCTCATTCTCTTCCAGATCTTTTCTTGCTTTTCTAAGTTTGGTAGAGGAGATCAGATACATGGCATTGGTGATCTTAAGGGTCTCACCGATACTGTCGATCCGCTCCTTCAATTCTCTGGGGGTGCCCAATGTGTCGCCTCCCTTTTAATCCTTCTCAAGGTTACCCAGATATTCTGATTTTACCTGAGTAGCGATATCCAGGATCTTCGCCTTGTTTTCGTTTGTAAGCTGACCGGTGGTCTCAATGTCCTTACCGATCTCCGGCAGATTCTCATCAAAATAGGTCAGCAGCTTACCACGGAACTGCTGCACTTTCTGCACCGGAAGATTAAGCAGCATCTTGCTCTGTGCCACCGTCAGAAGGATCACCTCATGAGCCAGGGACAACGGATTGCCCTGGGGCTGCTTTAACAGTTCCATCAGGATCTTACCCTGGAGCAGCTGATTCTTGGTGGTCTCATCCAGATCCGAAGAAAACTGGGTAAATACCGCCATCTCACGATACTGTGCCAGATCGATACGAAGGCTTCCCGCTGCCGCTTTCATGGCTTTGGTCTGTGCTGCGCCACCTACACGGGATACTGACAGACCTACGTTGACCGCCGGTCTTTGTCCCTCGAAGAACAGGTCGCTTTCCAGGAAGATCTGTCCATCGGTAATGGAGATCACGTTGGTGGGGATGTATGCGGATACATCTCCGTCCTGGGTCTCAATGATGGGCAGGGCAGTAATGGAGCCGCCTCCCTTTTCCTTGCACAGACGGCTGGAACGCTCCAGCAATCTGGAATGAAGATAGAATACATCTCCGGGGAATGCCTCACGTCCGGGACTTCTGCCCAGAAGCAGAGACAGGGCGCGATATGCCACTGCGTGCTTGGACAGATCATCATAGATGATCAGCACATCTTTTCCCTTGTGCATGAAATACTCCGCCATACTGGTCCCTGCATAAGGTGCGATATATTGAAGAGGTGCCGGTTCGGAAGCCGTAGCCGCCACGATGGTGGTATATTCCATGGCACCTTTCTTTCTCAGATTTTCTGTCAGCGCCGCAATATTCGACGCCTTCTGGCCGATGGCCACATAGATACAATAGCAGTTCTTCCCCTTCTGGTTCAGAATGGTATCCATGGCTATGGTGGTCTTACCGGTCTGACGATCTCCGATGATCAGCTCACGCTGGCCTCTGCCAATGGGGAACATGGCATCTATGGCCATGATACCGGTCTGCAGCGGCTCGCTGACGCTTTTACGATCCACGATCCCCGGCGCCGGCTCTTCAATGGGGCGATAATCCACCTCTTTGATCTCACTTCCGCCGTCAATGGGTGCCCCCAGCGCATTGACCACGCGTCCCAGGAATCCTTCTCCCACGGGTACTCCGGCATTCTTACCGGTACGCGCTACTCTGCTGCCCTGCTTTACATCTTTATCATCTCCGAAAAGGATGGCGCCGATCCTGGTTTCCCCGATGTTCTGCACCATTCCCTTGGTTCCGTCTTCAAACACAACGATTTCGCCGTACATGGCGTGATCCAGGCCATCGATCTGTACGATGCCGTCTCCCACGGAAAGCACATGTCCGATCTCCATGGTGGAAGCGGCCAGGCTGAACTGATGCACCCCTTCCCGAAGCATGGGCATCAGTTTTTCACGAGACAGATTGCCGCCATCCAGCAGGATCTCTCTCAGACGCTGCTGCAGCTGCTCTCCACGCCCCTGACGGCTCCAGTCATAGACCTCGTTCTCCGTCTCCAGGATAAATCCGTTCCCCAAAGAAGGATCCGGACTAAGCTCCAGTTCCACTTCCCCGTCATCAAACTTTCCCGCAAGGAATGCCTTAAAGCGGGCAACCTGATCCGGAGAAGGTTCCGTAACAAAGCGAAGAACGGCCTTATGAAGGATCTGTGTTGTCACTTCCTTACTCATTTGCACTGTCCTCTGCTTTTTTCTCATCTGCTACTGCGCCCAGGAACGAATCAAACAGTTTTCCGTCGGATACGTTACCCTGTGCACCTTCCAGTTTTTCAACCGCTTCATAGACCAGATCCGCGATCTGCGCCTGTGCCTCCTGGATCCGGTCCTGCGCTTCCTGCTCTGCCTTGATCCCGGCTTTCTCCACGATCTCATCTGCCTTTACGTTTGCATCTGCCACGATCTTATCGTAGGCTTCGGAAGCTTCTTTCTTTGCATCCGCGATGGCTTTATCCCGCAATTCACGCTGCTGCTTAGCTTCTTCCTTCGCTTCTGTAAGATTCTGTTCCGCTTCCTTATTGGCCAGTTCTGCCTTCTCGAAGGATGCGTCGATCTCTGCCTGACGCTCTTCCAGGATCTTATGGACCCTGCCGAAGAGGAACTTCTTGAGAAGTACGAACAGGATCAGCAGATTGATCACTGTAAATAATAAATTGATATCAAATCTTAACATTGAATTATCCCCTGTCTGATTGATAGAAGACCTCTTCTTATCCCAAGAAGAAGATGATCAGAATACCTAATACGAAACCGTAGATCGCGGTTGCCTCTGCAAGGGCGCAGCCTAATACGAGGATTCGCATGATCTTACCATCTGCTTCCGGCTGTCTTGCCACTGCATCCGCAGCCTTTCCGGTTGCAAGACCGATGGATAAACCTGCACCGATGCAGGAAAGTGCACAAAGTGCAGCACCTATAGCTGTTGTTCCCATAGTAATGATCCTCCTGTATACCCTAAGCGGGTTGATTTATAAAACTACTGATCTTTCACGGAAACGAAAAGCCTCTCTTTGGCCTCCCGTCCATGCTCTTAAGCCGTCTCGATGGCTTCTTTGATGTAAATGGATGTTAAGAAACAAAATACATATGCCTGCAGGCATCCGTCAAAAATATCAAAATAGAAACTGAAGGGAATGGGGATACCCACCGGTATCACGATCTTGATCAGTTCCATGATGATAAATGCGCCCAGGATGTTACCAAACAGTCGCATACAAAGGGAAAGGGGCTTGATCACCAGTTCAAGAATGTTAATGGGGAGTACCACTGCAATAGGCTCCGCAAAACTCTTCAGCCATCCTTTCATACCTCTGGCACGGATTCCCGCAAACTGAACAATGACTATGCTCATAATGGCAAGACCTGCCGTCTGATTCATATCCTTCGTGGGCGGCTTTACGCCAAAAAGACCGCTCATATTGGCACATGCCAGATAGATCAGCACCGTACAGATGTAGACACCGTATCCGCGACCTTCTTCACCAAGCATGGAATCCACCATGCCATCGATCCACTTTACAAAGGTTTCCACTGCGACCTGTTTCTTGCCGGGATTATGTACCTTCATGCCATGGGTCAGCCACAAAGTCAGGGCAAACAAAATGGCGATGATACACCAGCTGATCACGGTGGACTCAGCAAAGGGAATCTCATAGCCGCCGGGGAGTGTCAGAGTAAAAGCCGTTTCCGCTACCAGCTCCTCTTGCAGTTTAGCTGCTAAATCTTCCATCTGCTACCTCCTTTCCTTGGATAATCAACAATAAAGAAATTATACCATGAAATGTCTCATTTTTCCGAGGATATTTCCATAATTCCCTACAAAAAAATCCCCTTTGTCACAAACGATGTAACAAAGGGGATAAAATCTCACGAAAAGCCTGTAAGAGCCTTACATTTCCAAAAATGCTCCTACTTCTCAAACAGGAACTTCTCGGGAAGGGTTACCTTGAAATCCCTGGCCAGGTCACGGAACATATCCGGCGTAATGGTCTGGCGTTTGGTCTGGGTCATGGAAAGGACCTTCACCAGGATCTCTGCGGATTTCTCTACCGTGTGCATGAGACCGAAGGTCAGATCGAAGTCTTCGCCGGAGCAGAACATACCATGGTGTGCCCAAATAGCCACATCATACTGCTCCATCAGCTTACTGGTCTCGACGGCGATCTCTCTTCCGCCGGGAACCATCCAGGGAACCACACCGATGCCGCCCGGGAATACCACGGGGCACTCCGTTGCCATCTCCCACAGTTCTCTTGTAAATGCTTCATCCGTAAGGGGAAGCACAAAGGTCAGCGCAATGGTGTTGGCGGGGTGTGCATGATAGATCACGCGGTGCTTACCGCCGGATACACGCTTCTTAACTTCATGATTCATTAAATGGGAAGGCAGTTCGCTGGTGGGTCTTCCGCCGTTGACCAGCCCCCAGCAGATGCGATAATTCTCGCCCTTGTCATCCACTTCGATGATGCAGAAGGAATCCTCCGGTTTGATGGAAACATTCCGGAAATACTTGCCGGAACCGGTCACCAGGAAATACTCTCCGGCCAGATCGGGGACGTTTGTTCCGATCTCTCTCCACTCAGCGGGATGTAATTCCTCTTTCACCTGTGCCACGTCTTCAGCCTTCATACGATAACTTAAGTTACCGCCGTTACGCTCATGCCAGCCCTGCTGCCAACCGTCGTCTGCCATACGCATAAAGCCCTGTACAAATTCTGCCTCTAATACTCTCATGTGTTTGCTCCTTATTCACTAAGGCCCCGGTGGGCCTGATCCTACAAAATACATCCTTATCATACCATCCGGAAGAAAAATGAAAAGGTCGAAAGAGGACAGAGTAAGGGACCTTATTTGCAACTCCGGGACCGAAATAGTACAATGAGGGCATGCGTAAACAGATTTTGGAGTATTTACAGGAAATTACAGAAGAAGAACAGGAACTGTTAGATACCGGCAAGTCCATCCGGAAAGAGCTGTACACCTCCGATGATTCCTTTATCATCGAAAGCGAGAAGCTCCTGCAGGAAGGAAAACTCATCGATATCCGCAGACATACCCGTTTTGCGCCCTTCCCTCCCCATAGACATGACTACATCGAAATGATCTATGTGGTACAGGGTTCTTTGACTCATATAGTCAACGGCAAGGATGTCATATGTCAGAATGCGGGCGATCTGCTGTTTTTAAACCAGCATGCCACCCACGAGATCAAACCTGCCGGAAAAGATGATCTGGCTGTCAACTTTATCATCCTGCCGGAATTCTTCTCCCGCCCCTTGTCCATGACCCAGCGCCAGGACCTGCTCCGGGACTTCCTCATCTCCTCCGTGGTGGAAAAAAGCACCTCCGCAGCCTATCTTCACGTTCGGGCCGGCGGCGTACTGCCGGTAGAGAACCTTATGGAGAATATGATCTTTACCCTGCTGGATGCTCCAGCTTCGACCAATACAGTCATCCAGGAAACCATGGGGCTCCTGTTCGTGAACCTGTCCATGTACTGTGACCTGGTAAGCCGCGAAAGTACCGATCAGGATGATCGCCACCTCCTGTTCTCCGTGATCAAATACATCGAATCTCATTATAAGGACGGCACCTTAAGCCAGGTGGCCCAGGAGAACGGATACCCTGCCTACTTCGTTTCCCGGGTGCTGAAAAAGCATACCGGATCCAACTTTAAGCAGCTGCTTCAAACCCGTAAATTACAGCAGGCAGCCTATCTTTTAGAGAACTCTACCCTAGCGGTAGACTTTATACTGGAAGAAATCGGTTATGAAAACAGCAGCTACTTTTATCGCAAATTTAAAGAGCAGTACAACTGCTCGCCTAACGAGTATCGTACTGCTCATTCCAAACTTCACTGAATCTGTATTTGGGGCATGCCCCCAAGATCATAACTGGTAGAATCCTACCTTCTTGTATACCTTCCGTAAGGTCTTATTGGCCACATAAGCGGCTCTCTCTGCGCCCTGCTTATAGATATCATCCAGATAAGCCTTATCCTTGATGAGACGCTCTGCTTCCTCACGGATGGGGCGGAGCTGCTCGATGACTGCTTCTCCTACAGCCGGCTTAAACTTACCATAGCCCATGCCTTCGAATTCTTTCTCGATCTCTTCATAGGTCTTACCGGTGATGGTAGCGTAGATGTTCATCAGATTGGCTACCCCGGGCTTGTTATCCCGATCATAACGAACGCAGTTCTCGGTATCGCTGTCGGTAACGGCCTTCTTAAACTTACGGGCAATGGTGTCCGGATCATCCATAATGAATACACAGCCCTCGGGAATGGATTTACTCATCTTGTCTCCCGGAGTGGTAAGACCGTAGATCCTTGCACCCTGCTTGGAGATAAAGGGTTCAGGGACCTTAAATACATCTCCGTAGATGCTGTTGAAACGCTGTGCGATATCACGGGTCAGCTCTACGTGTTGCTTCTGGTCTTCTCCTACCGGAACATAATCCGGCTGATATAACAGGATATCGGCAGCCATCAGCACCGGATAGGTAAACAGACCGGCATTGATATTGTCATGATGCTTCTCGGACTTGTCCTTAAACTGGGTCATACGGGACAGTTCACCGAACATGGTATAACAGTTTAATACCCAGGAAAGCTGTGCATGGGCCGGAACATGGGACTGTAAAAACAGTACGTTCTGCTCAGGGTCCAGACCACAGGCAATGTATTGGGCCAGCTGGTTCAGACTTCTCTTACGAAGCTCCGCAGGCTCCTGACGAACCGTAATGGTATGCATATCTGCCATGAAATAAAAGCATTCATAGTCATTGACACGATCCGCCCAATTCTTAATGGCTCCCAGATAATTCCCCAGGTGAAGGTCACCGCTGGGCTGGATGCCGGATAACATTCGCTTTTTCGTTTCTTTTGCTTCTTCCATAATA
>JAIKYN010000136.1 GCA_024683155.1 Lachnospiraceae bacterium
GAGGAGGTGTAAACTCATGTTGAATATGAACCTTCAGTTATTCGCTCATAAAAAGGGTGTTGGTTCTACAAAGAACGGCCGTGATTCCGAGTCCAAGAGACTTGGTGCCAAGAGAGCTGACGGACAGTTCGTTAAGGCCGGAAACATTCTTTACAGACAGCGTGGCACTAAGATTCATCCCGGTGTTAACGTAGGAAGAGGCGGAGATGATACTCTGTTCGCTTTGATCGACGGCGTTCTCAGATTTGAGAGAGTCGGAAGAGATAAGAAGCAGGCTTCTGTTTATCCTGTAGAGAAGTAATTTACTCTTGTTATTTATGGGCTTCAGGCATCTTTCGTCTGAAGCCCTATTTTTTCTTACTAAGGAGTCATTATGTTCGCAGATCAGGCGAAAATTGTTGTTATCAGCGGAAAAGGCGGAGACGGTCATGTATCCTTCCGTCGTGAAAAATATGTACCCAACGGCGGTCCCGATGGCGGAGACGGCGGCAAGGGCGGAAGCATCATATTGGAAGTGGATGATGGTTTAAACACCCTGGTGGATTATCGTCATGTACGTAAATATAAGGCCACCGACGGCGAAGAGGGACAAAAGCGCAATTGCCACGGTAAAGACGGGGAAGATCTGATTTTAAAAGTCCCTTACGGTACCGTTGTAAAAGAATTTACCACCGGCAAGGTGATCGTGGACATGTCCGATGACATGCGCCGGTTCGTCTTACTGGAAGGCGGCAAGGGCGGTAACGGAAACCAGCATTATGCAACCAGCACCATGCAGGCTCCCAAGTACGCACAGCCCGGACAGCCTGCCCGTGAACTGACTCTGGTTCTGGAACTGAAGACCATTGCCGATGTAGGACTGGTTGGTTTCCCCAGCGTAGGTAAGTCTACCTTCCTGGCCCGTGTGACCAATGCCCGTCCGAAGATCGCAGACTATCATTTCACCACCTTAAGTCCCAATCTGGGCGTGGTGGATCTGGATGCTCCCGGCGGCGGATTTATCATTGCGGATATTCCCGGACTGATCGAGGGTGCTTCGGAAGGTCTGGGCCTGGGTCATCAGTTCTTAAAACATATTGAACGCACCAAGATCCTGATCCACATTGTGGATGCTGCTTCCGTGGAAGGAAGAGATCCGGTGGAGGATATTAAGATCATCCGCAGGGAGCTGGAAAAATTCAATCCGGAACTGTTAAACAAGCCTCAGGTCATCGCTGCCAACAAGGTGGATGCGCTGCAGGAAGATCTGGATGAAGAGGGCAATATCATTTCCGATCAGGCATCTTTGGATGCATTAAAGAAAGAATTTGAGCCCATGGGAATTCCGGTTTATCCCATTTCCGCAGTCACCGGTGCAGGGATCAAAGAGTTATTGTATTATGTAAATGATGTGGTACAGCAGCACAAAGACGATTCCCATGTGTTTGAGCCGGAATTCTTTGTGGATGAACATGTTCCTATTCTCGACGATCCTTATACCGTTACCTACGATAAAGCCAAGAAGGAATATGTGGTGGAAGGTCCCCGTATCGAGAAGATGCTTGGTTATACCAATCTGGATTCCGAGAAGGGCTTCGTATTCTTCCAGAATTTCTTAAAGCAGAACGGTATTATAAAAGAACTGGAAGCTCTTGGCATTCAGGATGGCGATACCGTAAGGATCTACGGTTTTGCATTTGATTATTATAAGTAAGAGGTAGAATGATGCTTACAACCAAACAGCGTGCATATTTAAAATCCCTGGCCAGCAATCTGGACGCAACGTTCCAGCTGGGCAAGAGCAATCTTACACCGGAATATACCAAGGCCATTGAGGAAGCCTTCAACACCGCAGAACTCATTAAGATCTCCGTATTAAAGAATTGTACGGAAGATCCTAAAGAAGTAGCGCAGACCATTGCAGACCGTACCCGTTCCGAGGTAGTACAGGTCATCGGCCGCAAGATCGTTTTGTTCAAGCAGAACAAAGATGAGAAGAAGCGTAAGATCGAACTTCCCCGCGTAAAAGGTGCAAAGAAAGAAGACTGATTATGGATAAGATCGGACTGATGGGTGGTACCTTTAATCCCATACACAATGCTCATCTGCAGATGGCGCAGGAATGTCTGGAAGCCTTTGGACTGGACCGTATTTTGTTTATTCCCGCCGGACAGCCTTATATGAATAAAGACATGGGTGATGTCCTTTCTGCTACGGAACGTGCTTATATGACCCGTCTGGGGATCGAAGGCAATCCTGCTTTTGAATTCTGTGATCTGGAACTAAACCGGGAAGGGATCTCTTATACCTGTGACACCTTAAATCAGCTGATCACAAACAGTCCCGATGATATGTATTATATCCTTGTAGGCGGAGATTCCTTTATGGACATGGAGAAATGGAAACATTCCTCTTTTTTGTTTCATAATGCAGTGATCGGCGTTTCTTATCGAAGCACTGTAGCAGAAGATAAGATCCTGGCGACCAAGAAGCATTATGAAGAAGATCTTCTGGCGAAAGTAAGGATCAATCAGATGCTTACGCTGGAAATCTCTTCTTCTGATATCCGCAGAAGAGTACGGGAAGGAAAAGACATTCGCTACCTGGTTCCGCAGGCGGTAGCAGATTATATAGAAGAGAAGAATTTATATCGATGAGTTATGATTATGATCAGATCCGCAAGAAATTAAAGAAGTCTTTGGATGCCCATCGGTTTGAGCATACCCTGGGTGTAGCTTATACAGCAGCCGTAATGGCTTCTGTATTCGATGAAGACATTGAAAAGGCGAAGATCGCCGGTTACCTTCATGACTGTGCCAAGTGTATGTCCGATGAAAAGAAATTATCCATTTGTGACAAGCAGGACATACCGGTATCGGATATCGAACGGCAATGTCCTTCTTTATTACATGGTAAAGTAGGCGCTTATGTTGCTCGGAATAAATACGGGATCGAAGATGAAGACATATTAAATGCCATCGCCAATCATACCACGGGACGCCCCGGTATGAGTAAACTGGAGAAGATCATCTTTGTTGCCGATTATGTAGAACCGGGAAGAAACAACCGGGAGGGCATGCATCTGGAAGATGTAAGACGTCTGGCCCTTACCGATCTGGACGGAGCAGTACGCCGGATCCTGTCCGATACCTTACGGTATCTGCACAGTACAGACCGTCCTATTGATGAAACGACTCAGAAGACCTTCGATTATTATGATCATGCGTAAG
>JAIKYN010000173.1 GCA_024683155.1 Lachnospiraceae bacterium
GGACCGCCTATATGGCGGACTGGATGAAGACCGGAGAGGAGTTTTTGATCGTGGGCGACGGATTTCTGTTAGCTTATGGCGGCGGTTATTCCGTGATCCATATTCCGGAAGGGGTAAAATACATCGGTCCTTATGCTTTTGCCGGGCATAAAGGGATCACTACGGTTTATCTGCCTTCCTCACTGGAAACCATTGAAGAAGGGGCTTTTTCCAACTGTACGAATCTGACTGCGGTGGAAGGCGGAGACAATCTGACTGCCATCAAAGACCGTGCGTTTTATAATTGTCCCATTGCGGCGTATACCGTCAGCGGCACGGTACAGACCATCGGTTTGGGTGCCTTTGCCAACGATGCAGATCATGAATCAGAGCGAAGCCTGGTATTTGCAGGAGAGCAGATCCCTGCTCTTTCTTATGAAACCACAGCGACACGTCTTACCAATGCAGATTATCGGATTGCACCCTTAGAAGGTGTGGATATGGCGATCCTGGCCTATCCGGAGCAGGATCTTACAGGAACGGTGCTTCAGGACGGTCCGTTCGGATATAGCGGAAGCTTTCCGGATGGAGGTCCGGTTAAGGATGTATCTACGAATGATTCGGCAAGTGGCGATGTTCCCGTAGCAGATGATCCTGTGGCAGAGGTTTCTTCCGGCACGGAAGGTGCACAGTCGGCTTCCGGAACTGTAAGTCATGTTATGGCCGGTTCCATTGCCATTGAAAACAATTCCCTGCTTCTGGCAGAACAGTTCTCTTATGCCAAAGTGGAAGGGGCAACGGATGGGTTTATTTTAAAGATCGAAGATACGGCTGAAGAGGACTCGTCTTTGCAGACAGCCTATTATCGTACCTATGGCGAAGGACTTCCGGCAAATTGTATCAAGGCGAACATTTCCCTGTATGAAAGTTCGGGAACGGTGCCTGTTACCAGACTGGGAACCCAGGATATTTCCATCTCCATGAATGTGCCGGATACGCTGTATTCCGGTAAACTTCACGTGGTAGCACTGGATGCCAACGGGCAGCTGGAAGAACTGCCTTATACCAGAAGTAATGATACAGGAACGAAGAGCAGCCGGATTACCTTCCGCACCAACCATTTCTCACAGTTCGGATTTTACAGTGTAGGAGGAACCAATTACGGAACGGCAGTGGTAAGCGGTGGTAAAGCCATCTTCAGTAGTCCGCTGGATGATTCTCCGGATACGGGAGATGTGATCCATCCCAAGTGGTTCCTGGTCCTTGGTCTGATCTTTGCGGGAATCGCTTTGATCCTGGCGGGTTCCCTTGGAACAAGGAAACGTGGTATGCTGTAAACAGAACAATTCTGTAAACAGAACATATATTTCATCATGGGAGAAGGGATAACATGAAGAAAGAACTGGAAAACGGGGCAGTATGGCTGGATACATGCGGGAATGTGATCCATGCTCACGGTGGGTATATTTTAGAGTGGAAGGATTTTTATTACTGGTATGGAGAAAACCGTACCGGAGATCGATATGTAAGCTGTTATCGTTCTCATGATCTGGTGAACTGGGAGTTTCGGAATGATGTACTGACCAAGCAGTCACCGACAAAGATCCATCGGGTTCGCACGGATCTGAAGTTATATAATAAGGATGGCTCCAAGATCAATTTAGAGCGGCCCAAGGTCCTTTATAACGAGAAGACCGGTAAATTTGTCATGTGGATGCATATGGAAAACGGAAAGGATTATTCTGCTGCTTCCTGTGCCATCGCCATCTGTGATACACCGGACGGAAACTTTACTTATCTTGGAAGCTTCCGGCCTTATGGATATATGTCCAGAGACTGTACGTTATTCAGGGATGTGGATAATACCGCATACTTTATTTCTGCTGCAAGAGATAATGCGGATCTTCACGTATATCGTCTGGCAGAGGATTACCTGAATGTGGATGCCCTGGTGAACCGCCTGTGGCAGGGAGAATACCGGGAAGCACCGGCTGTGATGCGTAAGGGTGGTACCTATTATATGTTTTCTTCCTATTGCACCGGCTGGGATCCCAACCAGTGTAAATTCGCCGTTGCAGACAGTATGGAAGGGAAATGGAGCATTCTGCATAAGATCGGAGACAGCACCACCTATCAGACACAGCCGGCCTTTATCTTCAAGAAAAGCGGCCAGTATTATTATTTTGCGGATCGTTGGAACGGTCAGGATTATCACGATTCCCGTTATGTGGTATTGCCGATCCTGTTTAAGAACAGCGGAAGACCGTATATGGATTATGAGGAATTCTTCCGTCCCTGATCTATGGCGGTTGAAACAAATACATTAAAAGAATACAGAAGCAGCCATTGTTTGTGGATGGTTCATGAGAGCCTGCATGTTTATGCAGGCTCTTTGTTGTTGATAAATACAGCGATTATCGAGTGTCCGGACAGAGATTACTGCAATGGGGACAGATTCGGAAAGGAATTTAAGTGAACATTTGTGTTTAATTGTATACAATAACTGAATGTATGAAAATACAATCATTCTTGACATGGCATATAAGATTGTATACAATAATACGCAATAAGAGATCAAAGGGGATCTGTGGGCTTTTGGCAGGTGATCCGCTTTGAGTCTCCGGCGGACTTCGGATGGAAGCCCATAATAGGAGGTACCGTGATGCCTGTAGATAACAGTGATCTGTTTATGAACCGGCCGGTGTCCATGAACCCCAATAACAATCTGTTACAGATTGAGGAGCACATGTACATCCTGGACGATGTAAAAAAGCCCAATGTGTTCCGGAATATGTTCCCTTATTCCGAAATCCCCAAGATCCCTTTTAATGATCGTATTGTTCCCCATGATATGCCCAAGGATATCTGGATCACCGACACTACCTTCCGTGACGGACAGCAGAGCCGGGAGCCTTATACGACGGAGCAGATCGTAACCATATACGATTATCTTCATAAGCTGGGCGGTCCCAAAGGACTGATCCGTGCTTCTGAATTTTTCCTTTACAGCAAGAAAGACCGCGATGCGGTTTATAAATGTATGGAGCGGGGCTATGAATTTCCCCAGGTGACCAGCTGGATCCGTGCCAGCAAAGAAGACTTTAAGCTGGTGAAAGAGATCGGCATGAAAGAGACCGGTATCCTGGTCAGCTGTTCGGATTATCATATCTTCATGAAACTGAAGATGACCCGTAAACAGGCTATGGAGCATTATATCAGCGTCATCCGTGACTGCCTGGAAGAGGGAATTTCTCCCAGATGCCATCTGGAGGATATTACCCGTGCGGATATCTACGGCTATGTGGTACCTTTCTGTCTGGAGCTGATGAAACTGATGGAGGAATACAAGATCCCCATCAAGGTACGTGCCTGCGATACCATGGGATATGGTGTAAACTTTCCCGGCGCGGTTATTCCCAGAAGTGTACAGGGGATTATCTATGCCATCAATAAACATGCAGGGGTTCCCCATGATCTTATCGAATGGCATGGTCACAATGATTTTTATAAAGCAGTTTCCAATTCCACTACGGCCTGGTTATACGGCTGCAGCGGCATCAACTGCTCTTTGTTTGGTATCGGCGAGCGTACCGGTAATACGCCGTTGGAAGCTATGGTATTTGAATATGCCCAGTTAAAGGGTACGCTGGATGGTATGGATACCACGGTGATCACCGAGCTTGCGGATTATTATGAGAAAGAGATCGGCTATCAGATCCCTCCCAGAACGCCTTTTGTGGGTAAGAACTTTAATGTTACCAGAGCGGGCATTCATGCGGATGGTCTGCTGAAGAACGAAGAGATCTACAATATCTTTGATACTGAGAAATTCCTGAATCGTCCCGTACGTTGTGCTATTTCCAACACGTCCGGACTGGCAGGGATCGCTCATTGGATCAACACCTATTATAAGCTTCCGCAGGAAAAGCAGATGGATAAGAATATGCCGCTGATCCATAAGTTAAAGGAGTGGGTGGATGCCGAATATGCCGGTGGCCGTGTAACGGTGCTTACCGACAACGAGCTGGAACGAGAGATCGCCAGAACTTGTGAGGAATTGTCCATTCCGTTACCGGGAGAGGACTAAGGGGTAAACCATGGAAAATTATGATGTGAAAAGCGAAGTGACGGATAAGTTCTCCCTTCGCGGCCGTGTATTTAATAAGATCCGTGAGGATATATTAAGCGGTAAGTACAAGGAACATGAAGAATTAAAGGAAGTTGCCATTGGTGAAGAGCTGGGCGTATCCAGGACA
>JAIKYN010000177.1 GCA_024683155.1 Lachnospiraceae bacterium
GATCAAGGGAATACTGTCGATCAGCGCCTGCCGAATGATCCAATTCCCCAGATCATAAAACAGCGGGTCTTTTTCCAGCCACTCAATGAAATCATTGGGAGGCACATTTCCCGCCCGGTCTCCTCTCCAGCGAAGCAGAGCCTCCATGGCACACAGTTTCCCGGTATCGGCTGCGATAATGGGCTGGTAATTGAGATAAAAGCCCTTATATTCTTCCACCACGCTTTCCCGGATCTCATCCAGGGTATCCAGGAAGCGCTTGTTCTGATTGATCAGTTCGTTGTTAAAGATACAAAGCTCTTTACGATATTCTGCCTTCGCCTTGCTTAAAGCAAAAAGGGCACATACATAGACCGTATTTACATCCACTGTGGGATCGTTGGCATAGATCAGGCCACCGCAGATATCCAGGGAGATCTTTCTTCCCTCCATATACAGACTATTCTTCAGATATTCACGCATGGCGCGGAACATCTGCTGGATCCGGCCCACACTGTTGTCCTTGGCATCCAGACAGAAAATAAACTTGGTTCCTTCCGTCCGGTACACATCACCGCCTCCACGGATGCTCATGGCATACTCCGCCACGCGATGCAGGATCTTATTCCCGATAACATATCCGTAGGTATTGTTGATGGAATAAAAATTACGGATGCCCACCGTCATAAGGAAATAGGGATGCCCGTTCTCCTTCTGGTGTTTCATCTGGGTAAGAAGCCCCTTGCGGGTACGCAGACCGGTAGTGGGGTCGATGATATCGTTCTGCTCATGATTAAGGATCGATCCGGTAAAGAAATCCGGTTCATCCAGCTCATTACGGATCATACGCCCGAAGGTGGAGCAGGTTACATAGTCTCCCTCTGCCGTACGGATCCGATAAGCCACATCAAACTTATCCGTAGCTCCGAGAAACATGGCTTTGGTATTCTTTTCAAAGGCAGGAAGATCCTCCGGATGGATCAAGTTCTTATAGGCTTCCAACGCCTCATCGGCCTTCATGATCTGCGCCGGAAGGCCAAGGAACTCCACTGCTTCCTTTGACCAGAACACTTCCTGTGCCTCATAATCTGCCCAATATGAATAACGTCCTATTCCTGTATCGGAAAGAATGTCGAATACTTCATCAAAATAACGGCTTTTCTTTTCTTTATCCATGGCTCTCCCTGTGTGAATCAGCCCTTCTGTTTCTATTATACTTTCTTTGAATCGTAAAAGAAAGCAGACAAGCACCAAATAATTGGATAAAAATGCGATAATAATGTAAAATAATGGTATCTGTACTCTATTTTACAAATAGTATCTGTACATTTTTCTTTGAGAGGGACAATATGGGCGAGTATAACGAGAAAATCATTGCATCTGTCTTTTCCAACTATCTTCTGATCTATGAGATCGACCTGGTGAAGGATTGGATCCGGGTCGTCTATGAGACTCCGGAACAGGGCACCTTCGGCATGCAGCGGGAGACGGCCTATTCCGAATTCATACATAAATATATCCATGAGCGCGTAGACACCGAATATATAAAAAATCTTGAGAAAAGCGGTTCCATCAAAAATCTTCAGAAGGAGCTGGCCAAAAAGGATGTAGTCTCCGTTAACTATACGGTGAATTACGGGAAATGGCGCAGCGTGGAATTCCGCGTCATTGAACGAAAAAATGAAGTTCCCGTGAAGGTGATCCTGTGCTTCCGCCGAATGGACGATGATCGGGCCGAAACCTTCCGGATCCGCAAAGAGCAGGAAAAGAACCGTTCCTTGTTGGAATATGCCCTGCAGGAATCCAAACAGGCCAACATTGCCAAGAATGCCTTCCTGGCCAATTTATCCCACGATATCCGTAAACCTCTGCAATCCATTGACGGATATGCTTCTCTGGCTGTTTCCAGTCTGGATCATCGGGATACCGCCAAAAATTATCTGGACAAGATCCGACAGGCCAACCAGCAGATGCAGCATCTGATCAACAATGTACTGGATATTACCCGCATTGAAAGCGGGCGGTTGGAGTTAAGCGAAGATTCCGTAAACATTCTCTCTATCATCGATGAGCTGCGCACTATCATCACGCCGCTGACCGAAGCCAAGGAGCAGGATCTTTCCCTTACTACCGATGTGCAGGATCACGTCATCATCTGCGACCGGGCCAAAGTTGTGCAGATCCTCACCAATCTTCTGACCAATGCCATCTCCTATACACCG
>JAIKYN010000273.1 GCA_024683155.1 Lachnospiraceae bacterium
GATCTTAAGAAGATCCCTCATCCCCATGAGATCAAGGGAATGCTGGATGAATATGTTATCGGACAGGAACATGCCAAGAAGGCGCTGTCCGTAGCGGTTTATAATCACTATAAGCGGATTGCCACAAACACCATGAATTCCATCCAGATCGAGAAGAGTAACGTTCTCATGATCGGTCCCACCGGTAGCGGTAAGACCTACCTGGTGCAGACACTGGCGAAGATCCTGGATGTACCCCTTGCCATCACCGATGCTACCAGCTTAACGGAAGCGGGCTATATCGGCGATGATATTGAAAGTGTTGTTTCCAAGCTGCTTGCGGCTGCGGATAATGATATTGAACGCGCGGAAATGGGCATCGTTTTCATCGATGAGATCGATAAGATCGCCAAGAAGAAAAATACCACGTCCCGTGATGTGTCCGGCGAATCCGTACAGCAGGGATTGTTGAAGCTCTTAGAGGGCGCTGAGGTGGAGGTGCCGGTAGGTGCCAATTCCAAGAATGCCATGGTGCCTCTGACTACGGTAAATACCCGGAATATCCTGTTTATCTGCGGCGGTGCATTCCCCGGACTGGACGAGATCATCAAGCAGCGTCTGTCCAAGGAAACCGGCATCGGCTTTGGCGCGGATCTCAAGGATAAGTTTGACAAAGAGAAGAACCTGCAGCTGCAGGCTACGGTGGAAGATGTAAAGAAGTTCGGCATGATCCCCGAGTTTGTGGGACGTCTCCCGGTGCTTTGTCCGCTGGAATCTTTAACCAAGGAAATGTTGATCTCCATTTTGACGGAGCCTAAGAATGCCATCCTGCGCCAGTATGAGAAACTGCTGGAACTGGATGAAGTAAAGCTGGAGTTTGATAACAGCGCACTGGAAGCCATCGCAGAGAAAGCCATGAAGCGGGATACAGGCGCAAGAGCCCTCCGTGCCGTGATCGAAGAATTCATGCTGGATATCATGTATGAGATCCCCAAGGATGACAACATCGGCCGGGTGACCATTACCGGGGATTATATCAACGGAACCGGCGGCCCCATCATCGATATCCGCAGCAACAGCGTGGAAACCATAGATTCTTTGGAACATGTACGTCTGGAAGACAAGGAGGCCCAGGGAGATGGCAATGAAGCTTCCTAACCCTAAGCAGGTGATCGCACCGGTATACGGGAAAATGATCGGCTTTTTGCCGCTGATCGGAACCGTATTTGTAGCCGATCAGATGGCAAAACGATATGTGGAAGAGGATACCAGGCTGGCAAGCCCCACCAATGAGGTGCATGAGCTGGAAGGAAACCTGGCACTGATGCGGTTTCATAATCCCGGCATGATGCTGAACATGGGGCGGCATAAACAGAACCTGGTGAAACTTCTGTCGGTTAGCCTGACCATTGTATGTGTCATCGTCTTTATCCTGACCTTCGGACGAAAGGGAAGTAAGCTTCTTCAGGCGGGATTGGCCCTGCTTCTTGGTGGAGCCTTCAGTAATACCTACGACCGCATGGCAAGAGGTTATGTGGTGGATTATGTGCGCTTTCCCAAAGCACCGGGTAAGTTAAAGCAGGTGATCTTCAATATCGCGGATTTCGCCATTATCATCGGATCCTGTATGGCAGTGATCTCCGAGATCGGAAAATGAAAAATCTTAAGGAAAGTGATCGCTCACAGATAGTGAATATTCCGCATGGAAAGAAATGCAGATAAAAACTGTAAAGAGCAGGTATTATACTGACGAAGGTAAGTAAAAAGAAAAATACTAAAAATCATAAGATTTCGTATATATATAAGAAATAGGTGTACTCGTACTGGTCGATGATTGTGATCAGGCGATAGCCTTTTTCCTCTGCATTTACGATCTCTCCTGCAGCAAATAAATAGGTACAGCCAAGTTCTCTCAATACCGCATTATCAAATTCAAGATTCTGGAAGGAGGCATGGGTGTATTTGGAAAGAAATACGTTCCCTGTGTAATCGGACGGAAAAAGATAGCAACGATTTCCCCATTCATCGAAATACTGGCGATTTGCTTCGTTTTTCTCCAGCTCTTTTGCAATAGCAGGGCGGAAACGATGTTTATATTCCAGAGAATAAACACTGGAGTAACCATCAATGGTATAAAACCCGTTAACAATGGCAACGGCCGGAACCAGACCAACATTTCCAATACGGTACTGATCCAGGGTTTTGCCGGTCTCATTATAGATATAATCTGCGGCATCCTGATACTGTTGGGGAGAATAGTACACTTGCCAGGAAAGGTTGGTGGAACCTTCGGGTTTGATCAGGTCACGAAGATTGTTCTTAAATATACTACCTTCAAGAACATAAAATGCACAAATAAGGTAAACACAAGCAAAAGCACCGAAGGAAAGCAAACGTTTCCAACCATGAGACTGTGTAGCTAACTGCATAATAATCTCAAAAATGAGGCCTAAGGCAACATACCAAAGAACGGGATAAAGATAAAAGAACCGGTCAAACTGGAAGGATGCCAGAGGACTGTCATATTGATTTCGCAGATTTACAATGGGTTCGCTTCGAAAAATAACCGCAAAAGAAGATGTAAAGAGGACAAATGCATATATTCCCAACAGGGATTTTACCAGATTTCCGGTGGGTCTGTCGATTCGCTTCCAAAGGAAAAAGCAAAGCAATAAAAGAATAATACCGAAAATAAAGATATACTTATGGCAGGAATGAGCCCAGAAATGAGCATCA
>JAIKYN010000053.1 GCA_024683155.1 Lachnospiraceae bacterium
GGTGTTGCACAACTATGGGCCGGATGCATTCAACGGTTCCATTCATATTGAGATCTCCGATCAGTATACGGCCAATGAAGTGGATGACCTGTTACGCCGGATCACGGCCAAGGTCTACGAAGAACACAACGTGTTACTTACCGCGATCGGCGTATATTCCATAAATACCAAGGACCCTGAAGCTGTGAAGCTGCGTTCCGAGATCAGCAAGATGGTCATGTCACATCCGTATGTGCTGCAGATGCACGGCTTCTATGTCAGTTTTGAACGCAAAGAGATCCGTTTTGATGCGGTGATCAGTTTTGATGCACCCAGCCGAAGGGCGGTTTATGAAGCTGTATTGGAAGATGTACAGAAGGCTTATCCGGACTATAATGTGCAGGTTGCCATGGATACGGACTTTACGGAGACTTGAGCTGCATGAGTATGAAAACCCCGGTTTTACAGGAAACAGACCACGGTCTTGTACTGGCAGAAGGTGACATGGAGCTGATCTGTGATTTTACCAGGCTTCTTCCCCGGGTACAAGCGGATGCGCTGAACCGGGAATTACTGGTACGTGCAGCGAAGATCCGGGATTTTGGCGGGAAGGCATTGGCTCTGGATGCCACGGCCGGATTGGGAGAAGATTCCTTTTTGTTGGCAGCAGCCGGATTTCAGGTGGAACTGTTTGAGTATAATGAGATCATTGCGGCTCTCCTGCGGGACGGCATAAAGCGTGGCCTGGAGGATCCTGCCTTACGGGATATTGTGAGCCGTATGCATCTGAATGAGGAAAACAGCATTAAGGCCATGCAGCGCAAAGATCTGCAACCGGACCTGATCCTGCTGGATCCCATGTTCCCCAGGCGCAATACGTCGGGGATCAGCAAGAAAAAGCTTCAGATGTTTAAACAATTGGAAAGACCCTGCGAAGAAGAGCAGGAGATGCTGGAAGCGGCGCTTGGATTGCGGCCTTATAAGATCATTGTAAAGCGTCCGCTGAAAGGACCCTGTCTGGGAGACCGTAAGCCCGGATATTCCATTGAAGGGAAGACCATTCGTTATGATTGCCTGGTATTCCCAAGGTAAGAAAACGACCGGAAATAAAAATCCGATGAGGATCATAAAGCATAAGAGAAAGGGCGAAGATCAACAGATCTCGCCCTTAAATTCTGCCTGCGGAAAGTATGCCTGGATCTTTGCGGCATCCAGCTGTTCACCGATGACGATGAGTACCTTCTGCCCTACCGGAATGGGGGTCAGCGTCTGTTCCTTGCGGGTAGCGTTGAATTCCTGCCAACCGTTATCCTGAATAAATCCCTTGACCCGGATCACATGACCGCAGGAGGAATCGTCCAGCAGCTGCAGGCTCCTGGCCATCAGTTCCGTCCCGGTAATATCCAGATTCATGAAAAACAGGGACTGGTACTGGTCTCCGTGGGTTACCGGCATCTTCACGTAGCTGGCCTGGTGATAGCCACAGGTGAGAATGGAAGCATAGTCTGCTTCGTCCAAGGTATTCCAGTCCTTGATGAGAAAGTCCTGATCCGTCAGGACCCGCTTGCAGTGGAATTGCTCCAGGGCTCTGCCGATATGGTCTCTGACGTCCCGGATCTCCCGGGCGGTAGCCAGCTGGCTCTTGGAGAAGACGATCTTCCCCGCACCTGCGATCTGGGAGCACAGCATATATTCAGATGCCGGGGAAATGTCCGGCTCTAACCGGCTGTCCACCACGGCGATGACATTGCCTGCCTCGTACCAGGTATCAATGGGAGATTCATAGAGCACATCGAAGAACTCATCCACATCGTAGATGCCCGAAGGCTCGATGATCACCCGGTCATAGCCCAGCATGGCCATGGAGATCAGCTTGGTCTTATAGCGGCGTCTGTGGGTCTCCGGATCCGGGCAACTGACGATCATCTCCACATCGATATTGTCCCCGGTGAGATCCTGCAACAGCAGGCGATCTACGTTAATGGCACCGTAATCGTTCTCAATGATGGCCACTTTCCGGCCTTCCTCCGTTATATGCTTCACATAATTGCGAATAAATGTAGTCTTGCCGGATCCCAAAAATCCGGTGATCAGGTCGATCTTGATCATAGTAACCTCTTTTCAGGAATCGGGGAGGGTAATGTCATAGATCATGTCGAAATCGATCTTGGTATTCACCACCTG
Source organism: Lachnospiraceae bacterium (assembly GCA_024683155.1). Lineage (GTDB taxonomy): Bacteria > Bacillota > Clostridia > Lachnospirales > Lachnospiraceae > JAILDL01. Next base: position 2,164 of record JAIKYN010000053.1, read on the forward strand.
CAGGATGCGGGCATCCGGAAGGATCTTGGCCACCATCCCCGTCTTTTGTAAATATTCTCCTCTACAATAATATACTACCGTGATCAGGCTTCCGGCAGTGATCTGATGCATTTTTTCGTCCAGCTTGGCCAGCTGGTCTTCGGACAGCTGGGTCTGGGGAACAACGATCTTCTCCTGGGCCTGCAACGCTTCCGTAAGGCCCTTCAAAGCAGCGAAGGGCATAAACTGTTTAGCGCGCATTTCCCGGCTCATTTTGGGGCGTACAGAGCTGTTTCCATACTGTTTACTCACCGCTGCTATGTCCTCCGATCTGATGATTCCGGGTGAGGGTCGTGGCACCCTCCAGCAGATTCATGCCTTTCACCACCGCATCTTTACCGAAACGGTTCTTCAGGGCAATGGCTGCCTGCTGGGCTTTCCGGTCCTTCTCCAGCATGGTGGTATCCATGAACAGATTAAACTGCTGATATTCCTCGGGGATCACATTGTTACAGGTCACATTGATCCGACGGATGGCGCAGTCCCTGGGGACCACGCGGTCATAAAGCTCTGCCACCGCAGGGATGATCACCATATCCGCATTGGTATCATCTTCCAGGGAAACGGTGCCTCCTACCGGCGGGAGGGCATCATTGGCAAAGCCGATCATCAGGGTGACGGATCGGGTAAGGAGGCCTTTCTCCACCAGATCCAGACAGACCAGATCCGTCATCTCTTTTACCACCAGCTTTCCGTCTTCAAACCCATAGTTGCGCATCAGCACCTGGCCGTTGGTAATGGAGCTGTTCTGCGCATGATAGTTATGGATATCCGCCATGGTAGTGGTCTCTCTTCCCCAGGCATGATCGATGAGAAGCTCGGCATCCACACCGAACTCCCGATACAGGAGATCTTCGTTGGCTTCCGCCACCTGTCCCATGGTAAAGATCCCGTATTTGGCAAGACGGCGCTGGATCCCCGGCCCGATCCGCCAGAAATCCGTCAAAGGGGTATGGTCCCACAAAGTCTTCCGGTAGCTTTCTTCCGTCAGCTCGCCGATAAAGTCCGGTGTATGCTTGGCTGTGATATCCAAAGCGATCTTAGCCAGATATAAATTGGTGCCGATACCGCAGGTGGCACGGATGGACAGCTTCTCCCAGATCTCGTTCATGATCTTCTGACCCAGCTGACGGGCGGTAAGATGATAAAGTGGCAGATAGTCCGTTACATCCAGAAAGGCTTCGTCCACGGAATACACATGGATATCCTCTTTGGCCACATATTCCAGATAGATGTGGTAGATCTCCGCGGAATACCGGATATACAGCTGCATGCGGGGCTTGGCGGTGATATAGGGCACAGCCTGAGGGATATCCTGTACGCGACAGCGGTTTTTGATCCCCAAAGCCTTCATGGAAGGGGAGATGGCAAGGCATATGGTATTTTTGCTTCGATCCGGATCCGCCACCACCAGGTTGGTGGTCATGGGGTTCAGATGCCGTTCGGCACATTCCACAGAGGCATAGAAGGATTTCAGATCGATGATGATGTATTGTCTCTCCAGCATAAAAATTAGTCCTTTACATATCGAACTTATGTTCCTATAATTATATCACACATTTGATTTTTGTCATGTGTGTTTTAACAGGAACCTTTTGCCATGTATTGTGCATGGAGGGTTGTCCTGCACCGGTGTGCGGGATGCGGAACAAGTGAAGTCTGAAGGAGCGATCTCATGGGAACCACAGTTTCATATACCAATTTTGATTATACAGGAGAAAAGCTGATACCGGTGATCGCATCCTTTGATACCAAGGGGAATGTCCGCCCTTTGTATGTACGGATGGAAGGGATCCCCCGGAAGATCCGCAGTTTTGCTCTGCAGACCCGTTTTCACAATGCCATGGAATTCTATTGTATGGTGGAACTGGAGGAAGCCGGACGTCAGGTGCCGCTACAGCTGACGTACTATTTCGAAGAGAAGATCTGGACCGTGCCCCGGGGCGTCCGATAACACAGAGAAGATCCGGACAGTGGAAGATCGTAAAACAGAAAACAGACCGGAAGAAATCGGGGAAGAATAAAAAACAGGCAGGCGGCCGGGACCGTCTGCCTGTGTGTATTTCAGGAAATGTGGATCAGTTCTCGGCTTCCAGGAAACGGTAAGCACAAGCAGCCAGAGCCGCACCGATCAGGGGACCTGCGATGAAGATCCAGAGAGCGATCAGGGGATCCATGTTACCGTTTGCAGCAGCGAAAACAGCAGGAGCGATGCTTCTTGCAGGATTTACGCTGGTGCCGGTAAGGCCGATGCCCAGGATGTGTACGAAAGTCAGGGTAAGACCGATGATCAGGCCACCGAAGGAACCGTGACCGGCCTTTTTGCTGGTAACCCCCAGAATGGTAAGAACAAAGATGAAAGTCAGTGCGATCTCAACCAGAAGACCTGCAACAGCACTGCCGTTTACTCCTGCCAGTCCGTTGGCACCGAAACCGCCGGTAGCATCCTTTACCTGGCCGGTGGTGAAGATCACTGCCAGAAGTGCGGAACCTACAAAGGCACCGATGATCTGAGAGATCACATAGCCCACAAACTCGTTGACTTTCATACCGCCGTTCATGAGAACTGCCAGAGAAACAGCAGGATTTACATGGCAACCGGAGATGTTACCGATGCAGTAAGCTTCTGCAACGATGGAAAGACCGAAAGCCAGAGCGGTAAGGAGATAACCGGAGCCCGATGCGGCATCACAACCTACCAGCATAGCGGTACCGCAGCCCATGAATACCAGCACGCAGGTACCAATCAGTTCAGCAATATACTTCTTCATTGAATTCATATTACCCTCCTTTGATTCGCGGATCATAAGCGATCCTGTCTAAAATCAGAATAGAACAAATTTCAAATATCGACAAGGAAAAGGCTCGATAATTATAATTATTTCGGTATAATAGATAAGTAGAATGACAAATTGCAAACCACGGAAGGTGACAAAGTGGTAATCATAGCGGTAGATGATGAGAAAATTGCATTAGAAGGCGTTTTGTCGGTGGCACAGAAGGTGTTGAAGGGGGAGCAGATCCTTGGATTTCGTCTGGCAGAGGAAGCGTATGAGTATGTGAAGCTTCATGGTTGCGATATCGCGTTTCTGGACATTGAAATGCGTGATGAGAACGGTCTTGACCTGGCCAAACAGATCCTGGAGCTGAATCCGAAAGCCAATGTGATCTTTACCACCGGATACGGCGAGTATGCCGGGAATGCATTTGAGATGCATGCCAGTGGTTATATCATGAAGCCGGTGACGGAAGAGAAGGTGCGTAACGAACTGAAAGCACTTCGTTACCCCATTGATCAGAAAGAGAAGAAACTGACGGTGAAAGCCTTTGGCAACTTCGAGGTTTTTGCTGGCGGTGCGCCCCTTCGGTTTCAATATACCAAGAGTCGTGAACTGTTTGCCTATCTGGTGGATCGCAACGGAGCACTGTCTACCGTGCAGGAGATCATTACCATTCTGTGGGAAGATGATGACGATCAGGACCACACATCCTATCTGAAGAATATCCGCTCGGATCTGGTGCAGACCCTAACGGAAGCAGGCTGTGAGGATGTGCTGGTACGTCAGAGAGGCCGGATCGGCATTATTCCGGACAAACTGGATTGCGATTACTACAAATATCTAAGCGACAGAGATACCTACGGAGGCCTGTATCAGGGGGAGTATATGGCGCAGTACAGTTGGGGTGAATATACTCATGGGCAGTTCGAATGATTTTATTTATGCCAGTATAGAAATATGGGGTGCATTGCTTTGCTTCATCGCCATTGTTATATCGGTGATCACCCGCAAGGCCAATCCAAGAGGCAGGGCAGCCATGATGCTGCTCCAGTTTGTCAGTGCGCTTTTAATGCTGTCAGATGTGGCAGCCTGGACACTGGGCGGGCAGCCGGGGCAGACGAATCATATTCTGCTGCACATTGCTTACTTTGCGGATTTTACGTTTATTTATATAGATTCCGTGCTGTTTGTATGGTATCTCAGTGAGTTTTCCAAACCGGACGATACCGGCCGTTTTATTGGATGGGGAATCCGTTCTCTGTCCATATTTGCTGTGATATTTACCATCGTCAGCAGTTTCAACGGAATGTATTATTATATCGATGCAGATAATATTTATCATCGAGGCCCGTTGTTTACCGTGTCCCAGACCATCGGCGGTGTGATCATGTTCTGTCAGATCCTGCTGATCCTGCATGGCCGGAAAGGGATGCGTCCCAGGCTCTTCTGGGGCATCCTGGCCTATACCGTTTTTCCGGTGATCGCCCTGGGCATACAGTTTTGCGTATATTCGCCTATATCCCGCCTGAATGTGGGACTTGCGGTTTCCCTGCTGCTCATGCAGCTGGTCAGCACCTTGGATCAGACCCATGAGATCATAGAGCAGAGAGAAGAAATCGTGCGGCAGAAAGAGGATATTGTCCTGCAGCAGAAAGCCATTAACGAAATGCAGGTGCAGGTGGTCATTTCCCAGATACAGCCGCACTTCCTGTATAATTCGTTGAATGCGATTTATTATCTCTGCGAGAAAGACCCGGAGAAGGCACAGAAAGCCATCAGCCAGTTTTCGGATTACCTGAGAGGGAACATGGATTCCCTTAAGAGCAGGGACCTGATCCCTTTTGCAAAAGAACTTCACCATGTGGAATGCTATCTTTCCCTGGAGAAGATGCGATTTGAAGAAGAATTGAACATCGAATACGACATACAGGAGACCGGCTTTATGATCCCCGCCCTTGGCCTGCAACCGGTGGTAGAGAATGCGGTAAAGCACGGTGTCGGGAAACAGATGAACGGAGGAACTGTTCGTATCGCCAGCCGCCGCGAGGGTGATTCCTGTATCGTAACGGTAGAAGATAACGGTGTAGGATTTGATCCATCCGAAGGAAAACAGGATGAACGCAGCCATATCGGTCTGGAAAATGTGCGATCCAGGATCGAACAGATGACGGGAGGAACGGTGCAGATCGAATCCCATATCGGCGAAGGGACCAGAGTCACGCTGAAGATACCGTCGGTAGGAGGAAACAGGGGGGAATAAGTATAGTTTGTATCGGGTAAATATTTATTTAGAGGTCTTCGGTTTTCTGACCTTGCTCATCGTACTCATCGGTGTACAGCAGGAGACCATATATGATTCCAAACATTCCCGGTTTTTCCTGGGAATGTTGATCGCCAATATGTGCATGCAGATCACGGATGCCATATCCTGGTATAACATCGGCCATTATAATGAGATCGGGCCGGTGGCGGATACGGTGATATCTGCCATGCTGGTAAGTAATTTTGTGGCGTATTATACCATCCTGGTGTTGTTTGCCTTTTATACCGTCAGTTACGCAGCAAAACGTACGGGAATATCCATTCGCAGGGCCTATTTTACCTTGCCCTTTTGCATTCCCAGTGCCATTGGCTGGATCATCTCCGCATTTAACGGCATGTTTGTGGGGATCAAAGACGGTAAGCAGATCATCGGTCCGTATTATATGTGGGGACAGGTAGGCGGTTTTGTTTGTGTACTGCTGTTTATCTATCTGCTGATCTATTGCAGAAAGTATCTGGACGGACGGGATATCGTAGCCCTGAGCTCCTTTATCTTCTTCCCTATGGTGGGCGTCGTAGCCAGAATGTTTATTGATTATCTGTCGGTCATGCCGCCGGCCATTACACTTTCCCTGTTTCTGATGTATGTCTTTATCCACGTGGAACAGGCGAAACGTTTGAAAGAACAGGAAGTTCGGATGACGGAGGATCGGATCCGGATCATGATGAGTCAGATCCGTCCCCATTTCATCTTCAATACATTGAATTCCATCTACATCCTCTGCGAGAAAGATCCTGCAGAGGCACAAAGAGCCGTAGGAGATTTCGCCGAGTATCTGCGCTCCAACTTAGAGGGACTGGAGAGCGCTACGGAGGTGACCATGACCAAAGAGCTTGATTATATCAAGCACTACCTCCGACTGGAGAAGATGCGGTTCCAGGAAGAACTGGAGATGGAGTTCGACATTGAGGTCGAGGACTTCACCGTGCCGGCTCTTAGCATTCAGCCCATTGTGGAGAATGCGGTAAAGCACGGGATCGCAAAAAAGAAAAACGGAGGAACGATCACTCTCATGACGAGGGATAAGGGTGATCATGTAGACATTATCGTGAAGGACGATGGGGTAGGGTTTGACCCCAAAGTACCGAAGAACGATGGCAAGATCCATGTAGGAATGAGCAACGTCAGAGAACGGCTGTGGAATATCAGCCATGCGACAATGGATGTAGAAAGTGCTCCGGGGAATGGCACCTGTGTTACGATTCATATTCCGAACGATCAGAGATTAAAATTGAATGAGACAAAAGGGGACTAAGGAAAATCATGGGGAAAACGATCATAGCAGTCGATGATGAAAGACTGGCGCTGGAAGGCTTGCTGAGTGCGATCCACAAAGCAGAGCCCGGGGCAAATGTATTAGGATTCAGAAATCCGGATGAGGCATTGGAGTATGCCAGAGTCAATCATCCGGATGTAGCGTTCCTGGATATGGAACTGCGCACTACAACCGGTATTGAAGTGGGAAAGAAGCTTCGGAAAATGAATGATGCTATCGGCATCATCTTCCAGACCGGTTTCAGGGAATATATGGATGATGCTACCAGAATGCACGCCAACGGATATATCCTGAAGCCGGTAACGGCGGAGAAAGTACAGGAAGAGCTTACTAAGCTTGCGTAGGAAAGACCACTTGTCAAAATAAGACGATTGAGAAGGATTGGTCTGACAAGAACGCTTTCGTGCATTAGCACAATAAAATTCATAAGAGTTGGGAGGAAGTAAGAAACAATGATCAGAGATGGTAAGATTTGGATCGCAAACAACGAAAACGGGGAGCCGGTGTATATGCTGCCGAAGATGGCCAATCGTCACGGCCTGATCGCAGGTGCTACCGGAACCGGTAAGACGGTTACCGTGAAAGTACTGGCAGAGACCTTCAGTGAAATGGGTGTGCCCGTTTTTCTGGCAGACGTTAAGGGAGATCTGGCAGGCTGTTGCGAAGCCGGCCTGGACAGCGAAGATATGCAGAAGCGTATCGCAAAGTTCGGTCTGGCACAGCAGGGCTTTGGGTATAAGAACTATCCCGTAGTATTCTGGGATGTATTCGGACAGAACGGTATCCAGCTGCGTACCACGGTATCCGAGATGGGACCGCTGCTTCTTTCCCGTATCCTGGGGCTGAATGATCTGCAGAGTGACCTTCTCTCCATCGCATTCAAACTGGCTGATGATGAAGGCCTGCTTCTGGTGGATACCAAGGACCTGAAGGCACTTCTTAACTATATGGCAGAAAATAACAAGGATCTGCAGGCAGAGTACGGCAACATCAGCAAGGCGTCCATTGCAGCCATCGTCCGTGCCATTGTGGCACTGGAGATCGCAGGAGGGGAGACTTTCTTCGGAGAGCCGGCTTTGAACATCGGTGATTTCTTTAATACCAATGACGGCAAAGGTGTGATCAATATTCTGGACAGCCGCAGCCTGATCAATAACGGAACCTTATATTCCACCTTCCTGTTATGGCTTCTTTCCGAGCTCTTTGAGATGCTTCCGGAAGTGGGAGATCTGGAGAAGCCGAAGATGGTATTCTTCTTTGATGAAGCACATCTCTTGTTTAACGGAAGCTCCAAGGAACTGCTGGATAAGATCGAGCAGGTGGTAAAGCTGATCCGTTCCAAGGGCGTGGGCATTTACTTCTGTACACAGAATCCCAGAGACATTCCCGACGGAACTCTGGCACAGCTTTCCAATAAGATCGAGCACGGGCTCCATGCCTATTCTCCTGCTGAGCAGAAAGCCGTTAAGGCAGCTGCACAGTCCTTCCGCGAGAATCCGGATTTTGATACCTATGATGCGATCCTTTCTCTGGGAACCGGAGAAGCCATCGTATCCTTCCTGGATGAAGGCGGCGTGCCTGCCGTGGCAGAGAAAACAGCGATCCTTCCGCCACAGAGTAAGATGGGAAGCATAGATGATGGCAAGCGTAACAGCGTGATCCAGGGTGGTGTACTGTATTCCAAGTATGCAACCGCAGTGGATCCCGATTCTGCCTATGAATTCCTGGAAAGAATGGGCTTAAAGGCGCAGGAAGAAGCAGAAGCTGCCAAGCAGGCAGAAGCAGAAGCCAAAGAACAGGCCGCTGCAGATAAAGCTGCTGCAAAAGAAAAGGCGGCAGCCGAGAAGGCAGAAGCCAAGAAGGCAGAGCAGGAAGCAAAAGCAAAGAAGCGCGCCGTTAAATCGGTGGGAAGTACCGTGGCAGGTACCGTAGGTCGCGAAGTAGGTAAGCAGGTAGGTAAGAACTTCGGTTCCTTCGGTAAGACCCTTGGCGGAAACCTGGGAGCAAGCCTTGGCCGTGGAATTCTCAGCACTTTATTTAAGATCTGATGATCCGGAGAAGACGGCAGGACAGGAAGCCGTCTTCTCTTTTTTATGGGGGTAAACATGATTTTTCAGGGGATCGATTTTCACAATGTGGATAATCTTCGGGAAGGAGAGTTCGGCTTTTGTATGTGCCGTGTTCCGGAAGAAGTCCGTTTGAAGCTGGACGAGGGAGCAAGAGAGGACGTTTCCTTTAATGCAACCGGTGTAGAGCTTCGCTTTAAGATCAAAAAAGATAAGGCAACGCTGATCCTTCACGGACATCCGGAAGAAGAAGCATTGACGGCATTTATTTATTACGGAGCCTTTCAGGGTGGTTGGGAACACTCTATGAAAGCAATCTTAATGGGCCGGGAAGATACGGAGATCACCATCCCCGCACCGCCCAATTTAAAACAACTGAAGAAGATCACGGAGGACCAGCATCTTGGTTTCAATCCGGAAGTGGTCCGTGTGATCCTGCCCTACGGAAAAGTGGATTATGTAGGGATCCTGGGAGAAGTGGAACCGCCTGCACCGGAAGATGTGCCGGATCAGGTGCTGTTAAGTTACGGTTCTTCCATAACCCATGGCTCGCTGGGGTTGGGGACACCTCATTCCTATGTGTTCCGGATGGCACAGCTGATGCACTGCGATTATTACAATTACGGATATCCCGGCTGGGCGCATATGGAGCCGGAGCTGGCGGAGTATTTTGTGTCCCGCAAAGACTGGACGCTGGCCACCATAGAGCTGGGCGTCAATATGCTTTCCTATGACTATGAGACCGAGCTGATCCGGGAAAGGATCGATGGCTTCGTGAAGATCCTGGCAGGGGACGGCCGGAAGGTATTTATGACGAATATCTTCGGCTTTAACAATCCGGGAGAACAGCACCGGGCCGAAGAGATCCGTGGCATCGTCCGGGAAACAGCGGCCCGTTATAAAAGCAACCGTCTGATCTTTACCGAAGGACAAAAACTGCTGAATCAGGCCTCGTATATTTCTGCGGATCTGATCCATCCGTCACTGGAAGGACAGTGGGAGATCGCAAGGAATTGGTACGATATCATTCGAGATACCTATTGAAATTCCGCACAAAGAAATATAAAATATTGCAGTTAAATGGTTTATAAGGAATGGGGAACAGAACATGACAAACAAAATCGGATTTGATTCAGACAAGTACTTACGACTGCAGTCGGAACACATTAAGGAGCGCATCAGCAAGTTTGACAAGCTGTATCTGGAGTTCGGCGGAAAGCTGTACGATGATTTCCATGCATCCAGAGTTCTGCCCGGATTTATGCCGGACAACAAGCTTCGCATGCTGGAGCAGCTGAAAGACCAGGCAGAGATCGTCATTGTTATCAGTGCCGATGCTATTGAACAGAACAAGGTTCGCGGCGATTTGGGCATCACCTATGATGTGGATACGCTTCGCCTTAAGAATGTGTTTGAAGAGCGCGGTTTTCTGGTAAGCGGCATTGTGATCACACAGTATCACGGCCAGCAGGCAGCCGACCGTTTCCGTCAGAAACTGGACGGTCTTGGCATCCGCAATTATATCCATTATCTGATCCCCGGATATCCTGCAGATATTCCCCTGATCGTCAGTGACCAGGGTTATGGCAGAAACGATTATATTGAGACCACCCGTAAGCTGGTGGTGATCACCGCACCCGGACCCGGAAGCGGGAAAATGGCAACCTGTCTTTCTCAGCTCTATCACGAACACAAGAGAGGTAATATGGCAGGATACGCCAAGTTCGAGACCTTCCCCATCTGGAACCTGCCCCTTCGTCATCCGGTGAATGTGGCCTATGAAGCTGCAACCGCCGATCTGGACGATGTAAATATGATCGATCCTTTCCATCTGGAAGCCTATGGAGAGACCACTGTTAATTACAACCGTGACGTGGAGATCTTCCCGGTACTGTCCGCCATCTTTGAGCAGATCATGGGAACCTGCCCTTACAAGTCGCCCACGGATATGGGTGTTAATATGGCAGGTAATGCCATCATTGATGATGACGTTTGTAAAGAAGCAGCAAAAGAAGAAGTGATGCGCCGCTACTTTAAGACTGCCTGTGAAGTAAAGAAGGGCAATGCGCCCAAGGCACAGTTATTAAAGCAGGAGCTGCTGTTAAAGCAGGTAGATGTAAAACCTACAGATCGCAAGGTGGTATCCCAGGCGCTTACCAGAGCAGAACTTACAGGGCATCCCTGTGTTGCCATTGAGATGGCAGACGGTAAGATCATTACCGGTAAGACCAGTGATCTTATGGGACCTGCGGCTGCCGCATTGTTAAATGCCATGAAGGAATATGCCAACATTCCCCATGAGGAGCATCTGGTTTCCGCAGAATCTTTATCTCCTATTCAGCAGTTAAAGACCCAGTATCTGGGTGGACATAACCCCAGACTGCATACGGATGAGGTACTCATCGCCCTGTCCAGTTCCGCAGCGACCAATGAAAAGGCCAGGGCTGCTCTGGAGCAGCTTCCCAAGTTCCGTGGATGTGAAGCGCATTGCAGCGTTATCCTTTCGGAAGTGGACGAGCGGATCTATCGTAAGCTGGGAATGAATCTCACCTGTACCCCCGCCTACGGTAAGTAAGCGCTGACATGGGAACGATCCTTCGCGAGGATCTGTATTCCGGGGTTACTTAAAAGTATATGACAGAAGCATGCAGGCTCTCTTCGGATGACCGAGGGGAGCCTTTTTCGTTGCCAACTTTTGACAAATAATCACAGATTTGACTATTCGAATCCGAAACAGGGATTTCTATAATGAGGTTGCAGGATGGGAAGGAACGGATGCGGAGAAAACCGGAACAACGAATGGGAGAACCTGGAAAAGCACATCAGGAGAAAACGGAGCAGCACCCATCCCGGAAACGGAGAAGAAGATGAAATACGGACATTTTGATAACGAGAAACGGGAATATGTCATCGACAGAGTGGATCTTCCCACATCCTGGACCAATTACCTGGGGGTAAAGGATTTTGTCACAGTGATCAACCATACCGCCGGCGGCTATAGCTTTTATAAATCCCCGGAATATCACCGGGTAACCAGATTTCGCCCCAATGGGGTGCCCATGGACAGACCCGGCCATTATATCTACCTGAGAGATGCCATGGACGGTGATTATTGGTCCCTGTCCTGGCAACCGGTGGGGAAGCCTCTGGATCAGGCGAAATACAGTGCCAGACACGGTATGAGCTATTCCGTGTTTGAATGTGAATACAAGGGGATCCGGGGAAGTCAGACCTTATTTATCCCCCTTGAAGATCCTGTGGAGATCTGGGATGTCACTCTGGAAAATACCGGCGATACGGAAAAACAGCTGGATGTTTTCTCTTACGTGGAATTCTCCTATCACATGATCCAGAGCGATAATCAGAACTTCCAGATGAGTCTGTACTGTGCAGGGTCGTCTTATGAGGACGGCATCATGGAAGAAGATCTGTTTTATGAAAAGGGGAATTATCAATATTTTACCGCAAACTTCACACCGGACGGATATGATGGCGTACGGGACCGTTTTATCGGGCTGTATCATACGGAGTCCGATCCGGAGGCGGTGATCCGTGGCAGTTTATCCGGCAGCGAAGAGAAAGGGAATAATCACTGTGCTTCCCTGCAGAAAAAGATCGCTCTGAAGCCGGGAGAAACGGTTCGTCTTCTTTATTTTCTGGGAGAAGGGAATCGGGCGGAAGGTCGCAGGATCCGAGAAAAATATGCAGACGAACGTGTAGTGGATCAGGCATTGGAAGCTCTTCGCGATTTCTGGGAGAAGAAGTTTGAAAAACTTCAGATCCAAACCCCCAGTCAGGGAATGAATACCCTGATCAATACCTGGACCTTGTATCAGTCGGAGATCAACGTGATGTTTTCCCGCTTTGCTTCCTTCATCGAAGTAGGTGGCAGAACCGGCCTGGGCTACCGGGATACGGCACAGGATGCCATGACCATTCCCCACTCCGATCCGGAAAAATGCAGAATGCGGATCGAGCAGCTTTTAAGAGGCCTGTGCAAAGCAGGTTACGGTCTCCATCTGTTCCAGCCGGAGTGGTTTGAAGAAGGAGAAGAGGAAGAAGAGGATTTTGTATCCCCTACGGTGATCCCCGGCGGTGACCTGAAGAACGTGATCCATGGTCTCAAGGATGCCTGCGCTGACGATGCCCTGTGGCTGGTGCCCTCCATTGTGCAATACGTGAAGGAAACGGGCGACTATGCATTTTTAAGCCACCAGCTGCCCTATGCCGATACCTTCCGTAAGGACGGCAGTGGTGAAACAGAGACGGTCTATGAGCATATGAAGCGCATTCTGGACTTTTCCGGGGAGCAGGTAGGAGCCTCCGGCATTTGCAAGGGCCTTCGTGCGGACTGGAACGATTGCCTCAACCTGGGCGGCGGCGAAAGCGCCATGGTAAGCTTTCTTCATGTATGGGCACTGAAGGAATTTACAGAACTTGCGGCATATCTGGAGCATACGGCATCCCCTGGGGAGCAGAAGGTTTATGGAAATGACAGGGCTCATTACGAAGCCCTTAAGGATACCGTTACGCAGAGATGCAATGCCATCTTGTGGGACGGAGAGTGGTATCTTCGTGGCTTTACCAAATTCGGCAAGAAGATCGGAACCCATACGGATACCGAAGGCAGGATCCATCTGGAATCCAATGCCTGGGCGGTATTATCCGGCGCGGCGGATGAGGACCGTGCAGCAAAGACGCTGGAAAGTATCGACCGTTACCTGTATACACCCTACGGCCTGCTGTTAAATACCCCGTCCTATACCAAGGAAGATATGAGCATCGGCTTTATTACCCGTGTATATCCCGGACTTAAGGAGAACGGATCCGTGTTCTCCCATCCCAATCCCTGGGTGTGGGCGGCAGCCTGCAAGATCGGACGAGGGGATCTGGCCATGAAATATTATGATGCATTATGCCCCTACAACCAGAACGATCAGATCGAGATCCGAAAGAGTGAGCCCTATTCCTATTGCCAGTTTATTTCCGGCAGGGACCACAGCACTTATGGCTGGGCACATCATCCCTTCATGACCGGTAGCGGAGGTTGGTCCTATTTTTCCGCCACCCAGTTCATGCTTGGGATCCGTCCCGGCTTTGACGAGCTGATCGTAGATCCCTGTATTCCCGCAGACTGGAGAGAATTCTCCGCCACGAGAGTCTTCCGGGGAAATACCTATCACATCAAGGTACGTAACCCCAAGGGTGTCATGAAGGGCGTAGAGAAGATCCTGGTAAACGGACAGGCACAAGATCACATCCCGGCAGAGGGCAGTCACCGGGAAATGAATATAGAAGTGATCATGGGATGAGGAGGAGAATATGATCAAATTCGGTACCGGTGGCTGGAGAGCCATCATCGGTGATGGATTCACCAAGGAAAACATTCAGATCCTGGCCAGAGCCATGGCAGACAAAATGCGGGATGAAGGCGTGGAAAAGGAAGGCATCGTCATCGGCTATGATAAGCGGTTCCTTTCCAAGGAAGCCATGCAGTGGATGGCGGAAGTCTTTGCCAGAGAGGGGATCGAAGCCCTTCTCATCAACAAATCCGCACCGACGCCTCTGGTAATGTTCTATGTAATGAAGCACAATCTGCACTACGGCATGATGGTCACCGCCAGCCATAACCCGGCTTTGTACAACGGAGTAAAGGTATTTACCTACGGTGGCAAGGACGCGGACGAATTGCAGACAAGGCAGGTAGAGCAGTATATCAGTGAAGTGACGGATATTCCGGTGGAAAGCATGGAGTACGAGGAGGCTAAGGCAGCAGGGCTGATCCGGGAGATCTACCCGCTGAACGAATACCTGGACAGCATTCTGGAGACTGTGGATACACAGGCGATCCGGGATAAGGGACTGCGGGTTGCCTTTGATCCCATGTACGGCGTCAGTGAGACATCTCTTAAGACGATCCTGATGACTACAAGATGTGAAGTCTATACCATTCATGATCGCCATGATACTTTGTTCGGAGGGAAACTTCCGGCACCTACCGCCGGGACCCTTCATGCATTGCAGAACGAAGTGCTGGATAAGGGCTGCGATCTGGGTCTTGCTACCGACGGAGACGCGGACCGCATCGGCGTCATTGATGATGAAGGGAAATTCCTGCATCCCAATGATATCCTGGTGATCCTGTATTACTACCTGCTAGCCTACAAGGGCTGGAGAGGCCCGGTAGTGCGCAACATTTGCACGACCCATCGTCTGGACCGGGTGGCGGAAGCTTTCGGGCAGCAGTGCTATGAGGTACCGGTTGGATTTAAGCATATTTCTGCTAAAATGTATGCAGAGGATGCGATCATCGGAGGAGAGTCATCCGGCGGTCTGACCGTGAAAGGTCATATCCGCGGAAAAGACGGGATCTATGCATCTGCTTTACTGGTAGAGATGATCGCCAAAACCGGCAAGAGCATGTCTCAGATCCTGAAGGAGATCGAAGAGAAATTCGGCAAGGTATACCTGGAGGAGAGAGACTACAGCTTTACGCAGACAAGAAAAGAAGAGATCAAGGATATCCTGCTGGCGCAGAAGAAAGTGCCGCAGCTGCCCATGGAGGTGGAGAAGATATCCTATATGGACGGCTGCAAGATCTATTTTTCACAAGGTGGATGGATCTCCATTCGTTTTTCCGGAACGGAGCCGCTGCTGCGGATCTTCTGCGAGATGGCAGATCCGGAGGAAGCAGTGAAGGTTTGCCGCATTTTTGAGGAATTCTTACAGCTGTAACGGGGTTATGGTGAAGAAACAGAACAATACGGAACGTAAGAGAAAACCACTTAGCTGGAGCATGTTATACATGCTTCTGTTTGGGTGGCTTTTTCCGCTTTTAGCCATGGTGGGACTGGTGGTATTTGTGGTCTACGGCCATATCTCCGACCAGGTGGAAAAGAGCAATGTATCGGCGGTAAAAACGGCAGTGGAAGTATGCGAAAACCGCCTGGAAGACTGTATGGTGGCCAGCCGCAATGCTTCTTACCTGGGTACTTTGGAGGAAGCCTATAAGACATACGGATCCAGGGGAGAAGCGCAGGAATTATACAATGCATCGACCCTGTTTTTGGCCCAGCAATATAAGTACAAGGAAGGCCTGAGTGCGGCCATCCTGTACTATGCGGATAATCCCCAGAAACTGTATTTTACATACAACAATACCGTGGGAGCGGGTTACGGGAACATCACTGACTATATTGATAAAGCCCAGGAGAGGGTCCTGATCGGCGGCAGAAGCCGGGATACCGGAATGGATTTCTATGAGATCGGGGATCATATCTATATGGTACGGAATCTGAAAGATGAGGATTTCGTAACCTACGGCGTGCTGATCCTGGAGCTGAACAGTGACTACATCTTCGGAAGCCTGCGGGATCTCAACGGCTATCTGGCCTGCCGGATCTTACGGGACGGCACGGTTTTTTACGAAAACGGAGAGGTTAGCGTTGTAGAGGAAGAAGAACGCCGGAAGGCGGAAGAGATGGCTTATGTAAAGGGAAAGGACATCTGCCTGGTGTCCCGGGACCTTACTATAAGCGACATTACCTTCCGGGTAGAAGAAGTGCTGGATAAGGATACCTTGTATTCCGAGATCTGGGCCGTGCGCTATGTATTTCTGATCCTGATATTGTTCTTATTCCCGTTGCTGGTACAGTTATATCTGTTCTTCCGCCGGAAGGTGGTATCCCCCTTAAATAAACTGGTGGAAGGCTACCGGAATATTGAGGAAGGCCGCTACGGTTATGAGATCACCGGAGAAGCGGACAGCCAGGAATTTTGGTATTCGGAAGAGTCCTTTAACCGCATGAGCAAGGAACTGAAGAATCAGTTCGAGAAGATATACAAAGAGGAGATCGCACTTCGAGATGCACGGATCCATGCCCTGCAGAGCCAGATCAATCCGCATTTTCTCAATAACACCCTGGAGATCATTAACTGGGAAGCACGGATGAACGGGAACGAGAAGGTAAGTGCCATGATCGAAGCCTTGTCCACCATGCTGGAAGCAACCACCAACCGCCAGAAGCTATCCGCCATTTCTCTCAAGGAGGAGCTGGATTACGTGGATGCTTATATCTATATCATTTCTGCCCGGTTTGGAGAAAAGTTCGCCTTTACCAAGGAAGTGCCCGAACATTTACTGGAGACACCGGTTCCCAGGCTGATCATTCAGCCCATCGTGGAAAATGCGGTAGAGCATGGGATCGATATGCGGACCGGAGGATCCGTGGCCTTATCCATACAGGAAGAAGCAGATATGCTGATCATTCGCATTAAGGACAGCGGCATCCTTACGGATACGGATCGCGAGAGGATCCGCGCTCTGTTAAATCACGAGGAAACACCGGAACGTATCAATCGGGTCAGTATTGGGATCCGTAATGTGGACCAGAGACTGAAGATGCTTTATGACGATCGCTGCGGTCTTACCATT
>JAIKYN010000059.1 GCA_024683155.1 Lachnospiraceae bacterium
GGTAATGCGGAATTTGATGCAGCTTACACCCAGGAAAACGGCGGTACCTTCACAAGCGAAGCATTTATCTTTGCTGCTGAGAAGATCCAGGATTGGGTTAAGAAGGGTTACTTCCCCGATGGTGTTAACTCCCTTACCGCTGATGATAACCAGGATAGAGCACTTATGTATGACGGCTCTGCAGCTATGATGCTTCATGGTTCCTGGCAGTCTTCCGGTATGAAGGCCGATAACGAAGAGTGGTACACCGAGAACATCGGAATCTTCCGTTTCCCGGAGGATGCAGAAGCTAAGGCAAAGGGTGTTCCTCAGAACGTGGAGATCGGAACAGCTATCGGTAACGGATTCTCCTTCAACTGCTTTAATGCTGACGGATCCGTTGATCAGGCCAAACTGGATGCATGCTTCGTTCTTGCAACCCAGTATTACAATGATGCAACCTACAATGATATGCAGGTAGCCGTTGGTGCGATCCCTTCCATCAAGGGCTATGGCGCAGAAACCGTAGATGATCCTAATGATAAGTATGTTGCGGATGTATTTTTTGGTGCATCCAACGTACAGCTGTGGTATGACCAGTACCTGCCTGCATCGGTTACCGAAGTTCACAAGAACTGTATGACAGAGCTCTTTGGTCTGGAGAAGACTCCTCTGGAGATCGGCCAGGAGCATGATGCAGCAATGCAGAAAGCAATTGCGGAACAATAAAACCTAAGATCCGTGTTGCGGCCGGATCCGGAAACAGCTGCCCGCAGGAGAGTTATCCTGCGGGCAGTTTATTAGGTTATGCTCCGGAAGTGCCGCAAAATATAGTAAAACTCCCCGGTTCTGATCCATTGATCCCCTCAGGACTGCCAGGTAAAAAAGGAGGAATCGTTCCCCTCAGAACTACCGGGTAAAAAGGAGGAATCGATTCCATCGGAACTATCAGGTAAAAAACAGGAGGAGCTGTATGAAGACAGGCAGCAATATGGGACAAGGCAAAAATCTTGGCCTTGCGCAGGCGAAAGCCAGGAGTACCGCCCGGGCGGCAACTCTGTTTCTGTTTCCCGCACTGGTCCTTATCACGATCTTTATCGTGTATCCCGTGATCGACACCTTTGTGATCAGCGGCTATAAATGGAACGGTATTTCGGCTGAACGCGTATTTATCGGTATGGAGAACTGGAAGACGCTCATCCATGATGAGATGTTCTGGAAATCCTTTCATCACAATCTGATCGTAATGGTTTTTTCCATTCTGTTACAGATTCCCATTGGTATGCTTCTGGCAACCTTTTTGGACGCCGGAGGAAAGAAATTCAATATTTTTAAGATCATATGGTTTTTACCATATCTGATGAGTTCGGTTGCCATCGCATTTTTGTTTGTATATGCCCTTGCAACCAACGGAGGACTGGTCTCCTCCCTTGCTACGATCATTCAGGGGAAACGGACTACCGTGGACCTTTTGGGAACAGCTCCCAATGCGCTGTATACCATCATTGGTGTTATGGCCTGGCAGTTTACTCCCTTTTATATGGTTTACTTTATTGCCGGATACGGCAATATCGATACCACCATTTATGAAGCAGCGATCATCGACGGTGCTACCAGAGGACAGTATTTACGGTACATTGCAATTCCGCTCTTAGGCCCCATCTTTAAGACAGCCTGTACTATGTCCCTCATCGGATCTCTGAAGTATTTTGATATGATCTGGAACATGACCCAGGGAGGACCTGCAGGCAGTACCGAACTGATGGCAACCTACATGTATAAGCTGTCGTTCCAGCAGTTTAACATGGGCTACGGGTCCACGGTGGCCGCCGGCATGTTTATTTTGATCACAGCCATTGCTTTATTCTTTACCAAAGTATTTAAGGTGAAGGAGGAATATTGATATGACAGAATCGACACAACAAAAAACGGCTGAGAAGGCTGAAAACAATTGTGCTGCGGAAAAAGAAAAAACAGACGCGTACCGGCTTTCCAGGATCCGGTCCGGCATCGCCTGGGGGTTTGCTTTCTTATTTGCACTGGTTCAGCTGGTGCTGACCCTTACACCCTTTTTCTTTATGCTCATGAATTCCTTCCGAAAGCAGTTTGACATGCTGCAGCAGGGTGTGTTCCATTTGCCGGATCCCTGGTATTTCCAGAATTATGTGGAAGTGGTCACCCATGGCTTTTTCGGATTTTTCATGCGAAGCGTGTATGTGGTGGCTGTATCCCTGGTACTGATGCTGATCATTTCTTCTTTTGCGGCATATCCGCTGGCCCGGATGAAATTTAAGCTAAATCCTTATATTTATGCTACGATAGTAGCGATGATGTCCGTACCCATGCATGTCACCCTGATCCCTACGTTCAAATTGGTGACCAACGTGGGACTGAACGATACCCTGGAATCCTTGATCGGTCCTTATGTTGCCTTTGCACTGCCGATGTCGGTGTTTATCCTTACGGCATTTATGAAGACCATTCCCAAGGAGATCGAGGAATCTGCGGAAATTGACGGCTGTAACCGTTATCAGAATTTCTTCCGGATGATCCTTCCCCTTTCCAAATCGGGATTGAGCACCCTGGCGATCTATAACGGGGTAGCCATGTGGAATGAGTTTGCCTTTGCCAATACGTTTCTGATCTCGCCGGAGAACAAGACACTTCCCCTTGCACTGGGACAGTTTAAGGGGGAACATTCCATGAATATTCCTATTAATATGGCTGTTTTAACCCTTTCGGTATTGCCGATGATCATTTTGTTCATCGTTTTTCAGGATAAACTGGTAAAAGGCATGATGGCGGGAGCCGTTAAGGGCTAAAAGAAAGAAGGTATTTATGACGATCTATGTGGATGCCAATGCAAAGCATGACGGAAACGGAAGCCGGGAGCTTCCTTTTCGGCGGATCAATGAAGCAGCAGTCATTGCCATGCCCGGAGATGAAATACTGGTAGCCCCCGGGATCTACCGGGAGTATGTAAATCCGGTCCATGCAGGAACAGAAGATGCACGTATCACCTACCGCAGTGAGAAGCCGTTAGGGGCGGTGATCACCGGCGCGGAGCAGGTAAACGGCTGGACAAGATATAAAGAGGATGTCTGGGTGACCAGAGTAAAGAACGGGATCTTTGGGGATTACAACCCTTATACAACGCTTGTTTACGGTGACTGGTATTTTGCCTCGCCCAATAAACACACAGGCTGTGTCTGGCTCAATGATGAAGCACTGTATGAAGCCACAAGCATTGAAGAGTGCCTGGAAGGGAAGATCTATGATTGTTCCTGGGATCCGGAGAGTTCCGTAAGAAAATGGTATGCAACTCAGGATACGGCAACCAATGAAACGGTGATCTATGCCAATTTCGGAGGAGCAGATCCTGAACAGGAGAAGGTAGAGATCACCGTACGACGGGAATGCTTTATGCCGGAAAAAGAAGGCGTTAGCTATATTACCGTCAGTGGATTTAATATCAATAAAGCCGCAACCACCTGGGCACCTCCCGCTGCGTACCAGGATGGCATGATCAGTCCCCACTGGAGCAAAGGCTGGATCATTGAAGACTGTGAGATCTGGGGAAGTAAGTGTGCGGGAATCTGTGTCGGACGCTATTTTGATCCGGAAAACAGCAATTTCTATACCACACAGCATGTAAAGAGTCCTACCCAGATGGAACGGGATTCGGTTTGCCGCGGCCAGTTCTATGGCTGGTTAAAAGAGAACATCGGCGGCCACATCATCCGCCGCAACAATATCCATCACTGCGAACAGGGCGGTATCATCGGCCGCATGGGCGGTGTATTCAGTATCATTGAAGACAACCATATTCATCACATCAATAACATGATGGAGCTGGGCGGTGCCGAGATCGCAGGTATTAAGATGCATGCCGCCATTGATGTGATCATGCGGCGCAATCATATCCATCACTGCACCATGGGCATCTGGTGTGATTGGGAAGCACAGGGTACCCGTATCACCCAGAACCTGTTACATGACAATTTACGGCCTTCCTTTGCCAAGCAGCTTGCGGGAGGTATGACCTGTCAGGATATCTTTGTGGAAGTAAGCCACGGACCTACGCTGATCGACAACAACATTCTGCTGTCGGACGTATCCCTTCGGATCGCCACCCAGGGGGTTGCCATGGTCCACAACCTGTGTGCAGGCTCCCTGACCTTTGTGGGAGAGGGAACCAGCTGGCGTTATACACCGTATCATATGCCCCACCGCACGGAAGTTATGGGCTTTATGACCATTCTGCACGGGGATGATCGCTTCTATAATAATCTGTTTATCCAGAAGTGGTCTGCAGAAGATCTGGTACTGCTCAGCGATTCCGCGCCGGATGAGAAATATGTGGAAAACCGTAAGGTGGGAACCTGGTGCTTTGATGAGTACCCGACCTATGAGGAGTGGATCGCGCAGTTTGATATGGAAGAAACCTATCCCAATATGCGAAAGCATGAAGCACCTCATTTTGGGCATCTGCCGGTTTGGATCGACGGGAATGCTTACTTTAAGGGAGCGACTCCCTGGAAGAAGGAAAAACACTCCTTTACCGACGGGTCGGAGGGAGCTTATGTGGATGTAAAAGAGAAGGACGGCACCTATTTCCTGGATACCAATTTGTATGAGATCCTGGGAGATTTTAAGGCGGATATGATCTCAACCGATGTACTGGGCAAAGCCTTTGAGCCGCAGCAAAAGTTTGAGGATCCCGACGGAACACCCATTACCTTTGATCATGATTATCTGGGAAATCACAGGGCTGCGGACGTGATCCCCGGGCCTTTTGCATCGGCGGAAGATGCTAAAAAAGAATTGTACGGAAAACTTTCCATTGAATAACGAAGACAACAAAGAAGCACCGGATGGCCTTGCAGCTTTCCGGTGCTTTTGCGTGTAAACATATGTGGAAGGATAAAATGCTCCAAGAAGATCAGCAGCAGAGGAAACCGCCGCCGCAGCAAAGGTTTAAGGCTGCGTTTAACAGACAAAGGCGCATGCAGTAGTCGCTGCCACCCATGGAGGTGTATCCGTAATCCCGCTGACGGGTCTGATACCAGCCGCCACCGTTTTCCAGCTGATCCAGAAGGTTACGGTATTGGACATTCCCCGGTTCCATGTTTACGGCGGCACGGGCGTGCTCCAGGGCGGTTGCCTGATTACCTGCGCCTGCATTGGCGGTAGCGGAATAGTAGTACCACATGGCGGTACGGTTGGAGATGGAAGCAAGGGTATTTAAAGCCTCCCGGTAATGACCACTGTTGATGTAATTGGCGGCTGCCCGGTAACGAAGAGTTTCCTCATCGGTTCCGTAGCTGCTTTGACTTTGTCCGGAACCGTCCTGATAGAAACCGCCAAACCCACTGAACTGACGCCAGAAATCACTGCCAAAAGGATCTGCATAGCCATATCCTCCATAGCCACCCGAAGAGGAAGAAGCAGAAGAGCGGCTTTTGCTGTAACCGTGCTCCCGTTCAAACATAATGTCCTCATAGGCGGCCTGTACTTCCTTGAATTGTTCTTCAGCCTTATCCTTATTGGGATTATTTACATTGGCATCGGGATGATATTTACGGCTGAGGGTTCGATATGCTTTTTTGATTTCTTCTTCCGAAGCATTTCTGGATATGCCCAGAACCTGATAGGGATCCGTCATTTGGTTTCCTTTTGGGGCGAGGCGTTATCGGCGGGAACGCTTGCGGCCTTTGCTCTGGCCAGGTTTACCCTGTGCCAGACACCCATATATAGTATATTGCGAAGTATTTCAACATCCTGCAGGATGGGAAGTATCTCGAAAGATCTGGTGCATTCACTCATAAGCAGAGTCAGAAGATGAGAGATATAGCTTTCAAAGCCGGGGTCGCCCTGCATGCGCTTTAAAGGATTATAACTGCCGGTTTTTATATCTTCCGGAAGATCTTCGTAGGCATCTGCCAGATAAACGAATTTCCCCAGATAGTAACCGGTACGGCGCAGCTTATCTTCCCATTCGTCCTTGCGATAGACAAACATCTCCGCCATGATCTCTCCGAAGAGACCGGACACATAGTCCAGGTTGGTTTCCCCTTTAAGCTCCGCATCGGAGAGAGCCTTTAATTTCTCCTGAACCACGGAAGCTTTCTCAGGATAGCGCTTTACCACCTTCTTATAATTACGCCGGATGGCCCGGGCATATAAAAAACGAGAGAGCTTCTTTTCATCCGCCCAGTCGTCCATGCACTTATCATAGTATAGCAGAATATTCATATCTGCGGCATAATGACTGAAGGAATTGGTGCGGAAGGCATGCTTGCTGCCGGGATGGGTAATGCACCGGGAAGTAAAATACGCGGTTTCCGGTTCATATAAGCCGGTCAGCAGCATGACCAGAAAGGTCATGTCGTAGCTTAAGGAAAGCTGCCCCATGCGGCCGTGATCGGTCTTCAGGGTATGACACAGACCGCAGTAGTAGGAGCGGTAGGTCTCGTATTCCCGTATCTTCAGTTCCGGTTGTTCAATGGTTACATATCCAAACATGTTCTAAGCTCTGCGAATAAAGGTCTGGGAGCACTTCTGACAGTGGATCTCCACTTTGCCTCTGCCTTTGGGGATGCGGATCTTCTGCCCGCAATTGGGGCAGGCGAAGATGCGATATCCCTTGTTCTTCTCGTGGAAGGCTTTCTTCTGCTCCAGTTTGTATTTAAGATTGGGGAAGAATCTGCGGATCCCTGCGGTATATTGCAAAAACTTCTGGTTTTCTCCGTAGCGTTTGGAAATATTTCTGGAAAAGGTGCGGAACAACACAACTACAAATAAGATCGTCTCAAGATAGATCAGAAAATTCAGCTTCGGAAAATATGCCAGAAGGGCGCAGATGATGGCCAGTACCAGCAAAAATTTGTTCAAAGCATCGGTTCCGTATCGCCCCTGGAAAAAGCGGGCCAGT